>JAYVAP010000407.1:0-11358 GCA_043750915.1 Spirosoma sp.
TTTATTTTTGGCTTATATAATTATTTAAAAATAAAATAAAATAAAGATGAGTACATTCAATTTAAATGAAAAAGTAGTAGGAAGTGCAGTATTTAACAAATATCCGGCATGACCGCCAGAACGAGCTGCGGGCCGCCCGCACCTACGCCCTCATGAACAGGGCCATTCAGGACGGTGGAACAGCCTGTTGGTTTACGAAATATAAGTACTTCACGCCCCGCCCGTCACAGATAGACCCGACCATCAAAACGGCCACCGGCATCCCTAACTTCCCCGGCTATACCTCTGGCCACGCCACATTCTCGGCGGCAGCGGCTACCGTGCTGAGTTATTTATTTCCTGCCGAAGCAGCTCAACTCAAAGCCCAGGCCGATGAAGCTGCCATGTCGCGCCTGTACGGCGGTATTCATCATCGGTTCGACAACGAAGAGGGTGCAAATTGTGGAACGGTCGTCGGCAAAGTAGCCATTGACTGGGCCAAAACCGACGGGGCAAAGTAAAGGAGTAGACTGGTCCGGTTTGCCGGTTTGGAAAACCGGATCAGTTTATTTTAGCGGACAGTGGTAGCGTTGGCGTATCAGCGGTTTTGGTGGAAAGGGCCTACACGTCGGTGTTAAGTTTTAGCCGCTCCCGCCAAACACGCCTGATGGCGGCAAGCGCAGAGCGATATGAGCCAATAAAATGAAAAATAAGGAGACACATACCGCTGTGGCTGCACCACAAAAGTGCCCAAACCACCAAAATTCCTCACATATGCCTGACAACCAGAGGATTTGATCAGACATAAACCTGTTGGATAATTTGGATAATGGGCAAAAAATGCCTTATATTGGACTTTCAAACTGTAGCCGGGTTAGCGTAATCCTGAATCGGTTTCGGGTCAACGTACTTACTGACACGGCCGATATTTACGAAACTTTACCTTAAAAGGTCGGAACTTTCGTAAACACAGATGTTGGCGGCCATTATAGACCGAATAATACCTGACCAATATTTTAGAAAAATAGTCCAATTAAAAAACGAATGCTAATTGAAAAATATACAACAAATTGGATTAAAGATTTTGAGAAATTAAAACGTGAAATCGAAAATGGGCTTTACGGACTATATTTTACTATTGAACATGTTGGAAGTACGTCTGTTCCAAATTTGGATTCAAAACCTATAATCGATATTGACATCATCTACACCGAAAAAATAGAGTTTGAAAGGATAAAGGCAGAACTTTTGAAAATAGGATATTATCATAATGGAAATCAAGGAATTGAAGACCGTGATGTATTTAAGAGAAATAGCGAGTTGGCATATGAAATATTCGACAAAATAAAGCACCATCTTTATGTTTGTCCAGTTGAGAGTAAAGCATTAGAAAGACACATTTTGTCTCGAAATTTTTTAAGAAATAATGATTGGGCAAGATTAAAACATCAACAAATGAAATACGAATTAGCCGAACAAGCCAATCAAGACAAAAAAAAATATGCCGAACTGAAAGAACAAAACGTTAATAATTTTATTGACTCAATTATAGAAAAAGGAAAAAACGAACGCACAACATCGGTTTGGCAATATGGCGGCTGAAGTGCTTCTATCAAACATTTGTGCAGGGTTCAACGGCAGGAATTCTATTGAACATTTGTACTAAAAATCCGCCACATCGCCAAGCCACAAACCGTTGGACACAATTATAAAAAACTCTCGACAGAAAAATAAACTTCTAACTTTTTCGTAAATTGGCGACTTAACATTTCAATTCAACAATGAACAAAAAACTAATTCGATTTGACTGGGCGGTTAAGAAATTACTAAGGAATAAGGCTAATTTCGTTATTTTAGAAGGGTTTTTGAGCGAACTTCTGTTTGATAACATTCGTATTGAAAAAATATTGGAAAGTGAAGGTAATCAAGAAACTGAGGATGACAAATTCAACCGTGTGGATATTTTAACCCAAAATTCTAAAAATGAGTTAATCGTTGTAGAAATTCAAAATACATTTGAGATTGATTTTTTCCACAGAATGGCTTATGGTGCTTCAAAAGCACTAACTGAAAATTTATCATTAGGGCAGTCCTATTCAGAAATTAAAAAAGTAATTTCAATCAATATTGTTTATTTCGACCTTGGACAAGGACAAGATTATATTTATAGAGGTAGTACCAGCTTTTACGGACTTCATCAAAATGATACTTTAATGCTTTCAGACAAGCAAAAAACAGCATTTTCGAAAGACAAAGTTTCAGACATCTTTCCTGAGTTTTATATTATCAAAGTAAACAAGTTTAATGACATAGCCAAAGACACTTTGGATGAATGGGTTTACTTTTAAAAAAATAGTGAAGTAAAAGATGAGTTCAAGGCAAAAGGCCTTAAAGAAGCTGGTGAGATTTTAGACTATATGCGGCTTCCGCAAGACGACAAATTTAGTTATAATCGCTACTTGGACTATCTACATTACAAAGTGAGTGAAATTATTTCTTTACAATCTGAAGCAGAAGATAGAGTTAGACAAGATGAAAGACTAAAATCTAAACTTGAACTTGCGAAAAACTTAATTTTAAAAGGTTCAGATAACCAATTTATTTGTGATGTAATAGGACTACCAATAGAAAAAATCAAGGATATTAGAGCTAACTTGGCAAAAAAATGACTGTGCCCAACACAGTATTTATGAAATGTGGTCGTATGGAAGTAATTGACCATCAGTACATTAACTAACATTTGCACCGTCGGATGGAAACCTATGAAGCAATTGCAAGTAACTCAATCGCACAGGCGACCCCGTTTGGAATAAAACCCAGCACCATTTACGGGCGGACGAGTTTCAAATCCCCCACCTTCTTCACAAATCCCTGTTCGTTGAGCGTAATATTACAATATCGACCGACAACAGTCGAAAGATAAACACACACCCCAAAGACCGTTGCAAGAAGTAGGCAACAAAAAAAATGAACAACAAAATGATTTTTGGGCTACTCGTAATAGAAAATATGGCAACTTCTTCCTGCGAGTGGCGAGCAAAGCATTGTTGCAAAGTCTGGAACATAAGCATTTGACCCTTTGCACTCGGTTGAAACGACCCACCCGTCGCACAAATTTTTTTCCAAGTCAGCGGTCGTGCACGACATATTGATCGGCCTATTTATCAACTACTATTTTTTTGACAATCAACACAGTTAGGCCACCACCAAAATTTTTTTGATAGCGTAATTTAGCAAAATACCTTCCCCGCACAAGATCGAAACACACACTAAAAAAGGCGCGTGGGCCATTGTTTCACCACTTCATTCGCCTTTTCTTTGTAACATTGTTGCGGCATAAGAAACGCGCGTGCCAATCCATCCGTCTATAGCTGTTTGAGATGAAGACTTCCCCAACGGATAAGCCCCGCCCCGGTAATAAGGCAATCGTCAAATTGACCTCACCGACCGAACTGCCTGAGCAACAGCTGCCCGAAACCGGATTTGGCGTTGCCAACGGACAAATCCGCGTAGTGATCCAGCACGTTGCGCCCCAACTCGACGGTGGCCAATTTCCCATTAAAGCCGTCCCCGGCGATGTCGTTGCGGTAGAAGCCGATGTTTTTGCCGATGGGCACGACTTCATTGCTGCCCGGCTCCTCCATAAACACGCCAACGACGAGGCATGGACCGAAACTGCGATGGCCCCGCTGGGCAACGACCGCTGGGGCGCGTCCTTTGTGGTGGACAAAACAGGCCATTACCAATACACCCTGGAGGGCTGGATCGATCACCCGCTTTCGTGGCAACATGAAGTTCACCTCAAAGTGGCCGACGGGCAACGCATCAGCAGCGAACTGCTGGCCGGCGCAGCCTACATTGATGGCATGGTGACGCGGGCGGGCGGACGGATAACTACGCCCAAAAAAGGCGCAAAAACCCCCAACGAAATCCCCGACGTGACAGCCCTGCGGGCAATGGCTGCGCTGTTTTGCGATGGCAACCGGTATGACGAAGCCGTGTCGGTGGCGGAGAGTGACCAGTTTACGTTTCTGGCCAGCCGTTATCCCGACCGCCAACACGCCACGCGCTACGACCGGGTGCTGGGTGTGGAAGTCGGCCGGCTTCGGGCGGAGTTCAGCACCTGGTATTGTTTGTTTCCGCGTTCGGCTGCACCCGAGCCGGGAGCGGACGGAACACCCGTCCATGGCTCGTTCCGGGATGTGGAAGCCCTGTTGCCGCGCATTGCCGATATGGGTTTCGATGTGCTCTATCTGCCGCCCATTCACCCCATTGGGCTGGCTCACCGGAAAGGTAAAAATAATGCGGTGCTATGCCAACCGGGCGAGCCGGGCGTGCCCTACGGTATCGGCTCGGCCGAGGGTGGGCACGATGCCATCCACGCCGAACTGGGTACCGTTGCCGATTTCAAACACCTTATTGCCATTGCTGCCAACTACGGCATAGAAGTGGCCATGGACCTCGCCATTCAATGCTCGCCCGACCATCCCTGGGCGACCGACCACCCCGAGTGGTTTAAAAAACGACCCGACGGCACGATTCAGTACGCCGAAAATCCACCGAAAAAATACCAGGATATCTACCCCGTTTATTTCGAGACCGACGACTGGCAAAACCTCTGGAACGAACTGAAACGGGTGCTGTTGGTGTGGGCCTCGTGGGGCGTTCGTATCGTGCGGGTCGATAATCCGCACACCAAGCCGTTTGCATTTTGGGCGTGGGTCATTGCCGAAGTAAAAAAGGAATTTCCCGATATGCTGTTTCTGGCCGAAGCCTTCACTAAACCCAAAGTGATGCAGCAACTGGCCAAAGTGGGCTTCGACCAATCGTACACGTATTTCAGCTGGCGCAACAGCAAAGCCGACCTGCAGCAGTACATGACCGAACTGACCCAGCCAGATGGCCGCTCCGACGCGATGCGGCATTATTTCCGTCCCAATTTCTGGCCCACCACCCACGACATAAACCCGCCCAGCCTGCAAACCGGCCACGAACCCCAATTTCTGATCCGCCATTTTCTGGCCGCCACCCTGTCCAGCAATTATGGTATCTACGGGCCGTCGTTCGAGCTGATGGACCACGCGCCTTTTCCGGGTAAAGAGGAGTTTCTGAACTCCGAAAAATACGAGATCCGGTACTGGAACTGGCAGAAAACCAACAAACTAATCTATCTGATTACGCTCGTCAACCGCATCCGGCGGGAAAATGCCGCCCTGCAAAAAACCAATAACATCCAGTTTTGCACCGTCAACGACGACGCGGTCATGGCCTACCTTAAAGTGTCGGGCGCATCCACGCCGGGCGCATCCACCGCACTGGCGGAGGTGCGGCTTTCCGACCGGCCGGGAAATAACCGGCTTCTCATGGTGGTTAATACCGATGCTTACCAACGTAGGGCAACCACGGTTCAGGTGCCCATCTGGCAGTTGGGCATTGCCCCCGACCAACTCTACACGGTGCACGATTTGCTCACCGATGCCTACTACACCTGGCAGGGCGAATGGAATTACGTTGACCTCGACCCTTACCAATTGCCCATGCATCTGTTCCGAATTGAGTAACGCCAGCAGTCCGTTTACTTTACGGGTAGGTGTACGCAGCCTGTATGCTTTTAGAAATCTAAATTTACCTCGCCTTATCAAATTTTTTTGTATGCCTGTGTCCAGTACATTTTGTCATGTCAGTTATTTGTGGGATAATGCCCAGGCGGCCCGCTTCGACCAGTTGCCCCTGCCCGACCGGGAGGTGGCTCTGCTCATCTACCGCTCGAACCTGCTGGGGGCCGATCTGCGGCTGACCAACTACGGGGGCGGCAACACCTCCTGCAAGGCCCTGGCCAGTGACCCGCTCACGGGCCAGCTTACCGAAGTGATGTGGGTGAAAGGCTCCGGGGGCGACATTGGCACGCTGACCCGCTCCGGCCTGGCTGCGCTTTATGTAGACCGGCTGCGGAGTTTGCAGGGCATCTACCGGGGCATTGAACAGGAAGATGAAATGGTTGAACTCTTCAACCACTGCATCTTCGATCTGGCCTCAAAAGCCCCCTCCATCGACACGCCCCTGCACGGGTTTTTGCCTTTCAAACACATTGATCACCTGCACCCCGACGCGGCCATTGCCATTGCAGCCGCCAAAGATGGTCAGCGCATTACCCACGAACTTTTTAATGGAACGATTGGCTGGGTAGACTGGCAAAAACCTGGCTTCGACCTGGGGCTGCAACTGAAGCAGTGCTTAGACGAAAATGCGGCCAACGGCATTCAACTGCGGGGCATCATGCTCGGCTCGCACGGCCTGTTCACCTGGGGCGACACCGCCTACGAAAGCTACATAAACACGCTGGAGGTAGTTGAACGCTGCGCGGAATATCTGGAAGAAAATTATGGTCGGAAAGGCGAGGTATTTGGTGGAGCTAAACGGCAATCGCTGCCGACCGAGTCGCGCCAAACACAGGCTGCCATACTGGCTCCCATTCTGCGCGGGCTGTGCTCAAGCGAATCGGTACGCCGAAGCGGCCACATGATCGGTCATTTTACCGACGATGAGCGGGTGCTGGAGTTCATTAATTCCAACGATCTCAACCGACTGGCTCCAATGGGTACATCCTGCCCGGACCACTTTCTGCGGACTAAAATCAGCCCGCTTGTGCTGGCGCTGGCCCCCGATCAGGACATGAGCGATACCAGTGCTATCCGGGAGCAACTAACCCCCGCTTTCGATGCTTACCGGGCCATGTATCAGGACTATTACGATACGTGTAAACATGAAAATTCACCCGCTATCCGCGATAAAAGTCCGGTGGTTATTCTATGGCCGGGTGTGGGCATGTTTACTTTTGCCAAAGACAAGCAAACGGCGCGGGTAGCCGCTGAGTTTTATGTCAACGCCATCAACGTCATGAAGGGGGCCGAAGCCATTTCGGCCTATACCTCGCTGCCACGTCAGGAAGCGTTTAACATCGAATACTGGCTCCTCGAAGAAGCCAAACTCCAGCGGATGCCCAAACCGAAACCACTGTCGGGCCGCATTGCGCTCATCACGGGCAGCGCGGGCGGCATTGGCAAAGCTATTGCCAAAAAAATGGCGCAGGAAGGTGCCTGCGTGGTGCTCAACGACATCAATCAGGAGCGGCTCGACGGCGCAAAACAGGAATTCACGGCCTTGTTTGGCAAAGACCCCGTGGCCGCCACCCCCCTGAACGTAACCGACCCTGCCAGCATTGACGAGGCCATGCAGGCTGCATGTTTAGCATTTGGCGGGGTTGATATTGTGGTTAATAACGCCGGTATCAGCATCTCCCGGCCCATTGCCGAGCACTCCATTGCCGAGTGGGATCAGCTATACAACATTCTGGTGAAGGGCCAGTTTATGATGACCAAAGCCGCCGTGTCGGTGATGCGGAAACAGGCCCTGGGGGGCGATATTGTCAATATCGTCTCGAAAAATGCCTTAGTAGCCGGACCCAACAACGCCGGTTATGGCTCAGCCAAAGCAGCCCAACTGCACCTGAGCCGGCTGAATGCCGCCGAGCTGGGGGGCGACCATATCCGGGTCAACACGGTTAATCCCGATGCCGTCATTTCGGACTCCAACATCTGGGCGGGCGGCTGGGCCGAAGGCCGGGCCAAAGCCTACGGCATCACCGTAGCCGAACTGCCTGCCTACTACGCCAAACGAACGCTGCTCAACGAAGTGATCCTGCCCGACGATATTGCCAATGCCTGCTTTGCCTTTGTGGGCGGGCTGCTCAACAAATCGACCGGCAACGTCCTGAACGTAGACGGTGGCGTGGCCATGGCGTTTGTTCGCTAAAAATGGACCGGGCCAAAAAGTGTCTGCCCGGTTTTTCTCTTTTTTTCTCTTTTTATGAACCTGAATGCTGACCTGATTGCCAGCCACAACGCGGCCCGGCAAGCCCAACACCACCGCAAACTTGCCCCCTGGACCGATCTGGTGGGGGAGACAGAGGCCGTGATTCGGAAGATAACCGACTTTCAGATTGCCATTCCCAGTTGGGCACTTGGCACGGGGGGCACGCGCTTCGGGCGGTTTCCGGGTGGGGGAGAGCCGCGCTCATTAGACGAGAAAATTGCCGACGTAGGCCTGCTCCACGCCCTCAACCAATCCAGCGGAGCCATATCCCTGCACATTCCGTGGGATATTCCGACCGATGCCAACGCGACCAAACAACTGGCGGCCCACTACGGCCTGGTTTTCGACGCGGTCAACTCAAACACGTTTCAGGATCAGCCCGATGCACCGCTGAGCTATAAGTTTGGCTCTTTGCAACACGTTGATCCGGCCGTGCGCCGGCAGGCCGTTGAGCACAACATTGAGGTGATTCGGCAGGGTGTGGCCCTGGGTTCTCAGGCCCTGACGGTCTGGCTCTCCGATGGCTCGTGCTTTCCGGGCCAGCTAAACTTCCGGCAGGCGTTTAATCGGACGTTGGGCAGTCTCGAAGAAATCTACGCGGCTTTGCCCGCTGCGTGGAAAGTATTTATCGAATACAAAGCGTTTGAACCCAATTTTTATTCGATGACCGTTGGCGACTGGGGCAGCAGCTACCTCTATGCCAGCAAACTTGGCCCGCAGGCCTACACCCTCGTCGACCTCGGCCACCACCTGCCCAACGCCAACATCGAACAGATTGTGGCCATTTTGCTCAACGAGAAAAAACTGGGCGGATTTCATTTCAACGACTCCAAATATGGCGACGACGATTTGACGGCGGGCAGCATTAAACCCTATCAATTGTTCCTGATTTTTAATGAGCTGATTGATGGCATGGATGCCCGGCAGATGAACCACGCCCGCGATTTGGGCTGGATGATTGATGCGAGCCACAACGTGAAAGACCCGCTCGAAGACCTCTTGCAGAGTGTAGAGGCCATTCTGATCGCCTACGCGCAGGCCCTGCTGGTTGACAGGGCCGCGCTGGACGATGCCCGCCAGACCAACGACGTGGTGCGGGCGCAGGAAATTTTGCAGGACGCGTTTCGTACCGATGTTCGCCCGCTGGTGGCCGAAGCCCGACTGCGGGCCGGTGGTGCCCTCGACCCACTGGCCCTGTTCCGGCAACTGGCCATCCGGCAGCAACTCATTGGCGAACGCGGCACCAAAACAATGGCCACGGGCCTGTAGTAGAATGACTCAACAGGGCCGGGCCTGCAACTTGCGTAGCCATTTAAACACAGATGTTTATAATGATTTTCAGCACCCCTGTGCGCTCCTTTGCAGGTACCAAAAATCATTTATAATCAGTAGTCGTCAATCCTAAACTTTAACCTTTATGAAACCTATAATTCTCCTTATTGCCCTTCAGTGGCTGACAGGTATGATGGGGTTTGCGCAGGTAGTCGTTCGCAACCTGCTGACCGAAAACCGCTCCAACCCCATTGGGTTAGACGTGTCGATTCCGCGCTTTAGCTGGCAATTGATTTCCGAAAAGCGCAATATCCGGCAGACAGCCTATGAAATTCGGGTGGGTAGTAAGGGCGTAGCTATTGGGAAAGATGTTGTCTGGCAATCAGGCCGGGTCGTGTCAGATCAGTCTGTGCAGGTGCCCTACGGAGGAACCGCTCTATTGCCGGACCGGGCCTATACATGGCAGGTGCGGGTTTGGGATAACACACTGGAGAAACCCTCGGCCTGGAGTGCGCTGGCCTACTGGCAAACGGGACTGATGAAGCCAGCTAACTGGAAAGCCAGCTGGATTGAGGTTGGCTATACTGAAGATACGGTGAACCGCCCCAGCCCGATGTTTCGCAAGGTGTTTTCGATGACTAAAAAATTGCGGTCTGCTACGTTGTATATGACGGCACATGGCCTTTACGAAGCCCGCATCAATGGACAGCGTGTGGGTAATATGTACCTCACGCCTGGCTGGACAAGCTACAACACGCATCTGCAATATCAGGTGTATGACGTAACGAAACTGCTTGCCAGGGGGCCAAACGCCATTGGTGTTACCCTGGGCAGCGGCTGGTATCGGGGGCGGCTGGCCTGGAAAGATCGAAAAAATATGTATGGCAAAGACGTAGCCCTGCTGGGGCAGTTGATGCTTACCTACACCGATGGCAGCGTTGAAACAGTGGGTACCGATACCAGCTGGAAATCCTCAACGGGGCCAATCCGTTTCGCCGATATCTACGACGGTGAGGTATATGACTCCCGGCTGGAGAAGAGCCAGTGGGACCGGGCCGCTTATGCCGACACGGGGTGGTCGGGCGTGATAGCAAAAGACTACGGGTTGGCCAATTTAGTGGCCAATTATAACGAGCCGGTTGTGAAACGTGAACGCTTCTCGCCCGTGAAAGTGCTCAAAACGCCAAAGGGCGAAACGGTGCTGGACTTTGGGCAAAACCTGGTTGGATGGGTAGAACTAACCCTTGCTGGCCAGGCAGGCGACACCATTGTGCTTTCACATGCGGAAGTGCTTGATAAATCCGGAAACCCCTATTTCGAGAATCTGCGCACGGCCAAAGCCCAGGCAACATACGTGCTAAAGGGAGCACGCCAGATGCTGGAGCCACATTTTACGTTCTTTGGGTTTCGATACGTCCGGGTCAGCGGTCTGAAAGGACCCATTAATCCGGCCGACTTTACAGCCGTTGTCCTGTACTCCGACATACCCAAAACAGGCACCTTCACCACTTCGAACCCGTTGGTCAATCAGCTCCAGAGTAACATTCAGTGGGGTCAGCGCGGTAATTTCCTCGACCTGCCCACCGACTGCCCGCAACGCGATGAACGATTGGGCTGGACGGGCGATGCCGAAGTATTTTCGCGCACGGCGGCTTTTAACTTCGGTGTGAATAACTTTTTTGCCAAGTGGCTTAAAGATGTAGCCGCCGATCAGGCCAGCAATGGGGCCGTTCCTGTTGTTATTCCGAATGCGCTTATAGAAACAAATACCAGCCAAGTTAGCGGGCCAGACGGCGTTGCTGGCTGGTCGGATGCCAGCATTATTATTCCCTGGAACATGTATGTGAGTTATGGCGACCGGCGATTGCTCGAACAACAGTATGCCAGCATGAAAGCCTATGAAGGGTATATGGAAAAAGTGGCTAAAAACGACCTTTGGAGCACGGGTTTTCAGTTTGGCGACTGGCTGTCGTACGTCGATAAAGAAGAAAGTCCGGGCTTTGAGGCCAAGTCGGCATTTACGGATACGCATTTGATAGCCCAGTGCTTCTATGCATACAGCACCAGCCTGATGCAGAAAACGGCTACGGTTCTGGGCAAAACAGCCGATGCCCGCCACTACGAGACGCTGTTGGAACGAATCAAAGCCGCTTTTCAGCAGGCCTATATGACACCCAGCGGACGGCTTATATCAGATACGCAAACGGCCTACATACTCGCCCTGCAATTTGATAT
>JAYVAP010000408.1:0-9276 GCA_043750915.1 Spirosoma sp.
CCGCTGCGAGAGTGCCATCAGAATCGACAGCCGGTATTTGTCGGCAATGGCTCCGGTAGCTTTCTCAACAAAATGAGCATCCATAATGGGCGGTGGGGATAAACTGGTTTTTATAGCCACAAAAGTAACAAAATCTGCCGTGGCATGGTGCCAGGAATGTTTAGTGGCGGCTATCGGGGCAAATCGGGTATGGGTCGGGAAGCGGGGAAAAGGCTACCTTTGAGGGTGTTTTTTTTCTTAAACCTGCACCATGAAAGTCAGCGGTTTCAGTTTTATACGCAACGCCACTCGGTTCGATTTTCCCATTGTGGAAGCCATCACCTCGGTTTTACCGCTTTGCGATGAGTTTGTGGTAGCCGTTGGCGATTCGGACGATGACACGCTGGCCCTAATTGAAGCGATACCATCGGATAAAATCAGAATCATCCGCACTACCTGGGATCAAACAGCGCGGGCAGGCGGGCGAGTGCTGGCTCAGGAGACCGATAAAGCCTTAGCGGCCATTTCACCCGATGCCGACTGGACGTTTTATATCCAGGGCGACGAGGTCTTACACGAAGAATCGATACCGGCGGTGCGGCAAGCCATGCAAACCTACTTGACCGATTCCAACGTGGAGGGCTTGCTCTTTAAATATCTTCACTTCTTCGGTTCCTACCAGTATGTGGGTCATTCCCGGCGCTGGTACCGGCGTGAGATACGGATAGTTCGCAACACAGGTAATGTTGTCTCCTACAAGGATGCACAGGGATTTCGTACCCGGAGTAATCACAAGCTACGTGTTAAGTTGATTGATGCCTGCATCTATCATTATGGCTGGGTAAGGCCTCCAAAAACGCAACATACACGCCTACAGAATATGCACCGGTTTTACCACACCGATGAGCCGGGGGATCCAGTGCAACCGGAGAAAACGCCCGACTTTGACTACAACCAGGCCGACTCACTGATACCATTTATAGGCACCCATCCCGCCGTAATGCAAGCGCGTATCGACCGGCTGAACTGGCCGTTCACCTTCGATACGCGCCGAAAGAACTTCACCCTGCGCTATCGGTTGCTTTATTTCGTTGAAAAACTAACCGGCTGGCGCATCGGCGAATACAAAAATTACAAACTGCTTTGACCTGGTCCGGTGCCACGCTCAACTTCAGGGCGTGACACCGATCGGCCAACTTTTCTCACACATCGCACAGCAGCACCGCTTCTTTGAGGCTCGTGAGCGGGTCACGCTTGGGAATGAACTCCTGAGCCACATAGCCTTTGAAACCCGTTTCGACGATGGCTTTCATGACGGCGGGGTAATAAATTTCCTGGGTTTCGTCAATTTCGTTGCGGCCCGGATTCCCGCCCGTGTGGTAATGCCCGATGTACTGCTGATACTGGCGGATGGTGCGGATAATGTCGCCCTCCATGATCTGCATGTGGTAGATGTCGTAGAGCAGCTTGAAGTTGCCGGAGCCAACGCGCTTGCAGAGGTCTGCGCCCCAGGCCGTATGATCGCACATGTAATCGGCATGGTCTACCTTGCTGTTGAGGAGCTCCATAATCATGGTGATGCCGTGTTTTTCGGCAGCGGGCATCAGGCGTTTCAGACCCACGGCGCAGTTGGCCGCACCCTGCTCGTCGGTCAGGCCGCGCCGGTTGCCCGAGAAGCAGATAACCGTTGTCAGGCCGGCGGCTTTCAGTTTCGTGAAAATGGCTTCGTAGCTGGCCACCAGTTCATCGTGTAGTTTAGGGTCGTTGAACCCCTCGGTAATGCCTTTGCCCGCTCCCCACGGCAGGGCCGAGGTCAGACCATATTTTTTGAGGGTGGGCCACTCCTCAGGGCCAACCAACTCAATGGATTTGATACCGATGGCCTTTGCTGCTTTGCACAGCTCATCGAGCGGAATTTTACTGTAGCACCACCGGCATACCGAGTGGTTGATGCGGCCCTTCAGGAGCGGAGCCGCCGGTTCGGCAGATGACATATTCATGGCGAAAGTATCGGCCATCGACAGCGCAAGAGCACTGGTGGCCAGGGTTTTAAGGGTTGTTCGACGGGTGGTTTTCATAGTTTCTACAAGGTACGTATGCGAATGTTGCGATACCAGACTTTGTCGCCGTGGTCCTGCAGGGCGAGGTGGCCGGTTTGGTATTTGCCGAAGCCTTCCCAGCCTTTAAACTTGCTCTCGGCCACCATTTTATCCCATTCCGGACCGCTGGTGGGGTATTCGGCAATTTTTTTGCCGTTCAGGTAATGCCGGGCTTTACCCTGGCTAATCACCAACCGGGCTTTGTTCCAGGCACCGGCGGGTTTGGCGGCCATTGGCGTAATGGGTTTCTGCAGGTCGTAGATGGCCCCGGCAGTACGGTTGCCGTCGCGGCCCTGTTTGGCATCGGGGTGGCGTTCGTTGTCGAGCACCTGCATTTCGGGGCCGGTCTGGTAGGTAGCGGTAAATTTCGGGTCTTCGTGAACGTGATACATGATGCCGCTGTTGCCGCCTTCGGCAATTTTCCATTCCAGCACCAGTTCAAAATCGCCGTACTCCTTGTCGGTCACGAGGTCGCCACCGCCCCGGCCTCCGGTATAGTGGATGGCTCCATCTTCGACTGCCCATTGCCCGGATACGGGCTGCCCCATTTTCAGGTAGTTGTGCCAGCCGGTGAGGGTTTTCCCGTCGAAAAGGGTTTCCCATTTGCCTTTTCCGGCGGCTGGTTTGCCCCGGTTAGTGGTTGCGTTGGCAAGGAGGGTGCCGGGGCTAAGGGTGAGGGCCAGCAGGGCAATTGCCGATAGTTGCAGGTAGCGCATGGTTAAGCGTTGCAGGAATAATGCATGTTACTGAATGAACGAAAAAAGAAGCCAAACCAATTGAAAGAGGCCACTAGCAGATAAAGACACTGCCATGAAAAAAATACCTATCCGGTTGGCAATAATGGCATGTCCACAAAAAAGCGACCGAAACAGGGTTTCGGTCGCCAGAAAATGAACCCACAGCGGGCCACCCTACGCGGGCGGCCCTACGCGGGCCGCCCTATTGAGCATCTACTTTGTCTTTGCCGTCGTAGCCTTTGTTATGCGGGTCATAGTCCTCGCCGGGCTTGTCGCCCTGTTCGAGGTAGGTGGCATCGCCCCGGTGAAACAGAGCATCGTCCGACGGATTTTCGGCTACTTCATCTAATTTTTTGCCTGCTTCATCGCTCATCAGTCGGCCTTCCGACTGGTTGGCAACAGCATCGGCATCGACATCCCATTCCTGGGTGGCACCGACGCGCTCGCCTTTGGGCGCGTCGGTGCCGTGCTTGCCCACGTTGGCTTCGCGGGTATCGTGGGTAGCCTGCTGGTTGGCGGCATCCATGTCCATACCCGACGTGGAGTCTTTATACGCGTTTGTGCCCACCCCTTCCGACTCATGACCGTAGTCTGAATCGCCATGCTGACGGGGGTTTTTTGAATAAAATTCGGGATCGACTTTATCGGGATCGAATGGTGATGTTGTTGCCATAACGTGCGTGTTTAGTTGGCCTTATAACGCCAAAGTACCGCCGGTTGTTTGGGACAGAAAAGGCTTTGCCAAACGCACCGTCATTTGCGCAGCAGCCGTTTAGCCCGTAAATCCCAAAGATAAATTACGTCGCCAGCAGGGGAACGGCCTGATCTTCGGTTCGGTATTTACATACGTATTCGATCAAATCGGCAACTAACCCTGTCCAGCCGGTTTGGTGGTTGGCCCCCAGGCCCGCGCCCACATCGCCGTGGAAGTACTCATAAAACAGGTACAGCCCCTGAAAATGGGGGTCGTGCTGCATCTTCTGATCGAATCCGTAGGCGGGAATCCGGCCGTCGGGCCCACGCCGGAAAATGCTGATGAGCCGCTCGGCCACCTGAATCGTGGCTTCTTTCAGGCTCATCACCTGCCCCGAATTGGTGGGGTACTCAATTTCGAAATCGTCGCCGTAATACTGATAAAACTTCAACAGCGAGTCGATAAGCAGGAAATTGACGGGAAACCAGATCGGCCCGCGCCAGTTGGAGTTGCCGCCAAACATGCTCATCTCCGACTCGGCGGGCACGTAGCGCACCTGAAAAATTTCGCTGTTCAGCTCGAACTGATAGGGCGTTTTTTCGTGGTATTTCGACAATGCCCGGATGCCATAGTCAGACAGAAACTCAGTCTCGTCGAACATCCGTTTCAAAATCATTTTCATGCGGTGACCGCGCAGCAAACTCAGCAGGTGCGTTTCGCCCTTGCCCGGCTCGTGCCACCGCGACACCAAAGAAGCCAGATCGGGCCGGTTGGTGAGCACCCACTCTACCCGCCGTTTGAAATCGGGCAGTTTGGAGAGCATGGCCTCATCCAGAATTTCGACGGCAAACAGGGGAATCAGGCCCACCATGGACCGGATTTTAAGTAACCGGGCGTTCTGATCGGGCGTGTGCAGCACATCGTAATAAAACTGGTCAACCTCATCCCACAGGCTGATATGCTGTTTGCCGAGGTTGTTCATGGCCGACGCGATGTGCAGAAAGTGCTCGAAAAACTTGCTGGCCATATCCTGATACGAAGGCCGGGTGAGCGAAATTTCGCACGCAATCCGGAGCATATTCAGGGTGTACATGGCCATCCAGCCGGTACCGTCGGCCTGCTCAATGCGCCCGCCCATGGGCAGGGGCTGCGAGCGGTCGAACACGCCAATGTTATCCAAACCGAGGAAGCCACCGCCAAAAATGTTGTTGCCTTCAACGTCTTTGCGGTTCACCCACCACGTAAAATTCAGGAGCAGTTTATGGAACACGCGCTCCAGAAAGCCAATGTCGCCCACGCCGTTGGCTTCCTTATCAATTTCGTATACTTTCCAGGTTGCCCAGGCGTGAACGGGCGGGTTCACATCGCCAAAGTTCCATTCGTAGGCCGGAATCTGCCCGTTGGGGTGCATGTAATATTCGCGCAGGATAACGGCGAGCTGGCGTTTGGCAAAGTCGGGGTCAAGCCGGGCGAGGGTGAGCGTGTGGAAAGCCAGGTCCCAGGCGGCAAACCAGGGGTATTCCCATTTGTCGGGCATACTCAGGATGTTGGCGGTGTACATGTGTTTCCAGCCTTCGTTGCGGGCATACACACGACCCTGAAAGGGCACCGGCATTTTGGGGTCGCCTTTGAGCCATTCGTTGACGTTGTAATAATAAAACTGCTTGTTCCAGAGCATACCGGCGTAGGCCTGCCGCTGAATGGCCCGCAGTTCGGGGTCGGTCACGTTGCGCTGGAGGTGGCCATAAAACGCATCGGTTTCGGTGAGTCGCTGCTGCCAGATGTCGGCAAAATCGGCAAAGGGTTTGGCCAGCAGCGTTTGGTCGCTGAAGCGCAGGCGGATGGTGGTGCTGCCCCCGGCGGGCACCCGGCGCGTATACTGGGCCGATGCTTTGGTGCCAATCTGGTTGGGGTTGATGGTATTTTTTTTGTTGCCCGACGTAATGTAGTCGTTTATGCCGTCTTTGGGGTATTTGGTCGCATTGGGTCGCCCGTAGAGCCGTTCGGTGTTGGTGTCGTTGTCGCAAAACAGCAGCGCGTCGGCTTCTTCGCAGTAGAGTTTGTACTTGCCCAGCTGCCGGTGGTTCACCTCGATCTGCGCTTTGCCGATGCCGTTGAGAATGGGCCGGGTATTATACTGGTCGTAGCCCCAGGACCAGGTGTTGCGAAACCAGATCGTGGGCAGCAGCGTGAGCGGGGCCTCCTGCGCCGAGCGGTTATGCGCCGTTACGGTCACCAACCAGTCGTTCTGGCCGGCTTTGGCATATTCAATAAAGATGTCGAAGTAATTGTCCTGTTCAAAAATGCCCGTGTCGGTCAGTTCAAATTCGGGTTCCTGCCTGCCGCGCCGGGCCGACTCAACCACTAACTGGTTGTAGGGATACGGTTGTTGCGGGTATTTGTAGAGCATTTTCATGTAGGCGTGCGTGGGCGTGCTGTCCAAGTAATAGTACAGCTCTTTCACGTCTTCGCCATGATTTCCCTCCGGCCCGGACAGCCCGAACAGCCTTTCTTTCAGGATGTTATCGGTATGATTCCAGAAAGCGAGCGCAAAGCAGATGTGGCCTTTGTTATCGGACAGGCCCCCAATCCCTTCTTCGCCCCAGCGGTAGGCGCGGGAGCGGGCCATGTCGTGGGTCACAAAATTCCAGGCATCGCCATAGGGGCTATAGTCTTCCCGGACGGTTCCCCAGGCGCGGTCGGAGAGGTAGGGTCCCCATTTTTTCCAGCCTTTGTTATCGGCTCGTTCGTAAATACGTTCGCGTTCGGTAATCGTGGTCATAAGGTCGTTGGTGGGGTGGGGTCAGCCGTAAGTGAGACTACTTACGCATGTCAAAAGTAACGCCAAACGATACGTGCGGGCGTAAAAAAATTAAAACTGCCCTTTCCATGAATTCTAACTGTCTGGTTATGAGTATACTATTCACAAACCGGTTTACAGCCTGACCAGGTTTCCACTGCCCGGTACTATCGTTTTGGCAGCATTTTTATCGTACAGAAAAACTACCGTTCCAGCTTAAAATCCGGGTCGATGGCGGGCCGTTTTGGGCGGTTAGCTACGTCCCAGCCCGTCAGATACATCCAGCGGGCAATGTTCGTTACTTTACCCGTGTCGATGCGGTCGGGTTCGTCTCTGGGCGTGTGGTAGTCGGGGTGCAGCAGGGCCGTGAACGCAATAGCCGGGATGTTGGCGCGGGCATAAGGAAGGTGATCGCTTCGGAAATACCAGCCTTCGGGGTGGGCCGGTTTATCCCAAAGCGTGTCGAGTTTAAACCGGCTGTTGGCCTGGTTGGCCGCCAGAGCCGCGCTAACCAGGTCCGGCGAGTTGCGGTGGGGCGGCTGCTGACCCAGCACACACGCGCTGTCGGGGGCGTTTCGGCCAATCATCTCGGCGTTCAGCACGGCCACGATAGATTCGCGCGGCACGGTTGGCTGGGCCACGTAGTAGCGCGACCCCAGCAGCCCGCGCTCTTCGGCCCCGTGAAACACAAACAGGGCCGACCGTTTGCCTGGTTTCTGCACAAACGCCCGTGCAATGGCCAAAATGGCCACGCAGCCGCTGCCATTGTCATCGGCCCCGTTCCAAATCGAGTCGCCCGGCGTGGATGCGCCCCGCGTGGATGCGCCCCGCGTGGATGCGCCCGTTACTACCCGCCGAACGCCATCGTGATCCTGATGTGTGCTGAAGAGAACGTGTTCGTTTTTCAGCGTTGGGTCGGTGCCGGGCACTTTCGCCACAATATTGACCGACGGGTAGTTGAAACTCTCCACGTTGACAACGTTGGTAAACTGCTGGCCGGGCTGTTTGATCCAGCCCAGCGCACTGGCGGGGAGCCAGAGGGTGGGTGCCTGCGAGAAAACACGGGTATTGGGACCACCGGGCAAATCGTAGCGACCGCGTTCGAGACCGGTTGTCCAGCGGTCATAGTAAGGCTGTGCCTGCTCGTTGCAAATCCACACCACGGCCACCGCACCCGCCTTAACGAGTTCGGCGGCCCGGCGCGTCATGGTCCCAAACAGAAACCGGCGATAGCTCAGTTCGGGCGGTCCCGTTCCCGAAAACAGCAGGGCCACGGCTTTGCCTTTTATGTCGGCACTGGCCAGTTCGCCGGGTGTACCCGTGCCGACAAATACCAACGGCGCATCGACCGAGGCAATGGCCGGGGCCAGCAAAAACGCATCCTGCCCGTGCGTGAGCGGGTGATTGCCAATGCTCAGGCGGCTGGTTTCGGTGACGCGGGTGCGCTGGATATGAAAAAACTGAAAAAACGTACCGTCGTCGCCAGCGGGTTGCAAACCCATGGCCCGCAACTGCTCGGCAATCCAGACCGATGCTTTCAACTCATCCAGCGAACCGGCTTCGCGACCCCGAAAATGATCACCGGCCAGGGCAAACAGGTCGCGTTTAATGTCGCTTTCGCGGATGGCAGCCAGGGCATTAACGGGTTTGCCCGCGCCGGATTTCAGCTGTGCCTGGCCGGTGAGTGGCTGAATAAGCAGGATACCCAGCAAACCCATCAGCAGATGGATGGGCGGGCAAAACAGGTAGTTAGGTCGCATCATGGGCGGGAGGTAGTTTTGCTTCTAAAAAACAAAGCTACTTCCCGCCGGGCGAATGAAAGACGTTATCGGAAAAAAAACTGGCCCGCCCCAACAGCGACCCCGTTGCGGTAGCCCGTGGGTGGGCAGGAACGGGTTTGGCAGGATGCCGGGGCGCAAAAAAGATGAAATAAATGGCTACGGCCAGCATGAACAGGATGGCCGCCGTGGTGGTGGCTATCCAGAGTGGCCAAAGCCGTTTGCGGGTGGCCGACGCGTGGATGCGCCGGTTCAGAGCCGTGCGCAGATCGGCGAACTGAGCGGCAGCCGGACGGCCCGATGCCGTGGTGGCTTTCTGGTGCATCGCTTCTAAGCCAGCCAGTGCATCGGCATAAAAGGGATCGTTGCGCAGGATGCGCTCAACGCGCTGCCGCGCCGATTCGCTCAGCCGCCCGGCCTGATAGGCCCGCAGATCGTCGGAAGAGAGTTGGTCGTTCATGGCTGCTTGGTCAGACAAAGTTTCAGATTTCGGCGGCCGTTTTGCAAAAAACTTTTCACCTGTTTCCCATCATAACCCGTCAGGTGGGCTACGTCGGCATAGCTTTTCTGCTCTAAGTAAAAGAGGGTCAGGCAAATACGTTGCTCGTCGGGCAGCGTTTGCAGGCAGGCTTCCAGGCGGGTGAGGTCCTGTTCGAGGTCTGGCTCGCCGGGTTCGTCGGTTGCCAGCAGCAACAGATGCCGGTCGTCGGGTGTGGCATCGGTGCTATCGTGGGTAAGGAAGGCGATGGTGGGGTGGGCCTGTTTTTTGCGCAGCAGCAGCAGGCAATAGTTGCGGGCCACCCGGTGGAGCCAGGGCTGAAACTGCTGAACGTCGTGCCGGCGCAGGTCGGTCACGAGCTGCTCAAAGAGATTCATCACGGCATCTTTGGCTTCGTCTTCGTCGCGCAGGTAGTTGTAGCACACCGCATAAACAAGTTCCATGTGTTGTTCGTAGAGTTCGCCCAGCACCGCCAGATCGCCCGTGCTGCGGTAGGCCGCCACGTAGCCAGCCGCATCGGCATACCGATTGGGGGTGAGTTTGGGTTTGCGAAAGCGTTTCAGAAACATAATTGGCCGGGCTGCTTGTTGAAGAGATGCACCGAATCGCCGGATTCCACAACGACTTAACCGGTCATGCGGGCAGCAGGTTTGTAAAGCTACCGGACCGCCGAATTTAATGAACCGGAGC
>JAYVAP010000409.1:0-2237 GCA_043750915.1 Spirosoma sp.
CCGCGCCCTAACCAGCTACACCTCCGAAAGTGGCTGGATCGACTTCCGCAGAGACAAAGAACCCATCGACCCGGATACTTTCTACGAGAAGTTCGGCAAAACCATTGGGCTGGGTAACGAATATCAGATGGGGCTGATCAGCGATGAAACCGACTTCAAGGAAATTCGCCACCAACGTTTCCAGTTGTACTACAAAGGAGTTCGGGTGGAACATGCGCAATATGATCTGCACTCGAAACACAAGCGGCTCAACGTGGCCGACGGGCGCATTGTGGAGGGCTTAACGATTGACGTAGACAAGCCCATGCCCGAAAGCAGGGCACTGGAAGCCGCTCTGGCCGACCAGAAAGTGACGGCCGATAACTTCAAAGGCAAAGACAAACTACCAAAGGGTGAGTTGCTCTTGGCCCGCATTGGCGAAGAGTTTGTCAGCGCAAGTTACAGGCTCTGCTACGCCTTCGACATACGAAAAGAAGGCGTTGAGATTCCCAAGGGAGCATCGGCCGAACCCTACCGTATTTATGTCGATGCGGTGTCCGGAGAAATTGTTCGGCGATACCCGCTTTCGCACCGTTGCTTTGGGGGCGGTGAAAATTTGTCTGCCCATGCCCACAATCATCCCTTTATTAAGCGACCAGTCGAAAGGGTCAGCGCACCAATGGTGGCATCCAGCTTCACCCCGCTTTGGGGCGGACGTTATGGCGGCAGTCAGCCATTTGAGACCGAACCCATAACTACTCAGGTAAATGGTCAGACGGTTACCCGCTTCAGGCTCTCGCATCAGAACGGTGCCCTGATTACCAGGCGTGACGTAAATGGAACTGGTCGGGTCGATTGGAATGGCACCCCTGACGTATTTAACCCCATAAACACGGCTGTCTGGGGAACAAGTTTTCAGAGCGCAACAACGGCCCACTGGCTAACCCAGCGGGTACATACATTCATTAGAGGTTTTGCCCCAGATCAGAATGGTTTCAATCGCCAGGGGACTTACCCACGTGTTCTTGTAGAATTGGGTGGCGCAGCCCCAGAGGTCAACGCATTCTGGGATCAAGGGCAGATTAATTTTGGCTTTGCTCCTTTGCCTTCGCCTATTTTTACCCTCAACCCCAGCCCGGATCCCAGCAGAGCTTTGCTCTCGGCCGACATCCTTGGCCACGAGTACATGCACGCCGTAACTCAGTTTGCCGTACCTGGTGGTCTTACTTACTGGGGCGAATCCGGTGCCCTGAATGAGTCGATATCCGACATTTTTGGCACCGCTTTTGAGCGACACATGTTTCCTAACAACTGGAACTGGGATTTGGGTGAGGATGCTTTTCAACTTCGGGATATGGCCAATCCAAGGCGTGCTTTTCCGCCAATCCCACCTGCAAACGGGCAACCTGTCCGGTATCTGGATATAGCAAATGGCTGGCAAAACACCGCTGATAACACTGACCGTGGGGGTGTTCATGTCAACAGTGGCGTGATGAATAAGTGGTTTCATACCCTCTGTACGGGTCAGGGGCCTAACGGTACCACCATCACGCCTATCAGTTTTGAAGATGCCATCAGCATCGTTTATCGAGCGCTTCGTGTTCATTTCCAAAGCGGTTCCGGTTACCCAAATGCCCGCGATGCTACCGCGAACGCAGCGCGTGACCTGTTCGGCGGGTGCTCTCCCCAGCAGCGGGCGGTGGTGGCAGCCTGGGGACTGGGTAATGTAGCTTATGCTGACAATAGGCCCTGCGATACCGATTGTAACTACCTGCCATCAATTAGCTCAATCAACACGGGTTGTAGTCAGGCGGTTACGTTGAATGCCACTTGCAATGGTGGAGCCGGCACAAGCTGTCTGAATGTGTTGTATGCTTATACGGGTCCCAATGTTCCCTACAACATGGGGAGTTCCAGCATAACCATCACCGCACCATCCACAGCGGGATCATATCAGTATTCGGTAAGCCTGAACAAATCAGGATGCTTTGCTGCGGCTGCTAACTTTACCGTAAGTGCAAACTGCACACCGCCCCCACTCTGCGATTTCAGCAGCGGGCCTCGCTACGTAGGTTCGTGGAACGGGCTGACGGTGCAGATTCGAAGCATCAGCGGCAAAAACGTGTTGGTCACGGCCATCACCGGCTCGGCCGCCGACAAGTACTATCCCCGTGGCGATGATTTCTGGAATCTCTTCACGCCTGATGCCAACGCAGCGGGTTTGCAGGGCTGTTTGAACGCGGGTACTTCAGGCTTTG
>JAYVAP010000410.1:0-3897 GCA_043750915.1 Spirosoma sp.
CACCAGCATTGTGCTGGTTTCGCGCACCGCCGGCACACCCGATTTTGTGGCCTACCGCACCGCCGACTGCCAGATTAAGCCCGACCAACTGCCCGATTCGCCGCTGGCCCAGGCAACCATTTTTCACACAACCTGCTTTGCCCTCAGCCGCGAACCCGCCCAGAGCACCATTGTCGATGCGGCCCGCCGGGCGCAGCTGGCGGGCTGTCAGGTGAGCATCGATGCCAATTACGCCCCCAGCATCTGGCCCGACCGCGAGCTGGCCCGGCGTATTCTGGGGGCGTACTGCTCGGCAGGCGCGTTTATCAAACTAAGCGACGACGATGCAACCCGAATCTATGGCGAGCCACAGCCAACGGAGCAGATTCTGGCTGATTTTCACGCCCTGGGCGCGTCGCTCATCTGCCTGACACTCGGTGCCAGCGGCAGTTTAGTATCGTACGAAGGCGGGCAGAAGCAAGTCAGGATTCCCGGTCAGAAACTCGACGTGATCGATGCTACCGGAGCGGGCGATGCCTACTGGGCCGGTTTTCTGACGGCCTACATCGATGGCTACTCGCCCGAACAGTGTGCCCGGGCGGGGGCGGCAATGGCCAAAAAGAAACTGACCCGGCTGGGACCGCTGCCCGCCAAAGTACACCGCGAAGAACTGTATGGAGGTATATGAAAAAGTGCTTGCTTCAACGCCCATAGATTGGCCCCACCAACCGTTTCCAGGGTTGGTTTAGGTGGCTTGGGGTCTTTTTGGTCATTGAAAGCTCTTTGGCTACGATGGGTTAGCAAATCCAAAATGTACGACTTCCCGTCGACTTGCTTAGTTTTGCAGCCATTTGATTATTGTTTGGCTACTACTCCGCGAAGAAATTAATGCCCTGCTCCGGACGGTCCTCAAAACCCCATCTTCACGTCCAGCCGGTCGCCCGAGACGGTTTGCTCCTCCCGGTTAAAAATGTCGGCAAGGGTCATCGGCTCACGGGTGCGGAAATCCGTACCAAGACTCATCAGCAGTTCATTGGCTTTGGAAACGGCCAGTTTGCCAAAGGCATAGTCGATCATCAGCCTACCCTTGCGCAGCAATGCCTTGTCTAACAGGTGCTTGCTGGCATTGAAGGTGGCAATAATCTGAATGTGCATGCAGTCGGCCAGCAGCCCGTCGGTCAGGTTGAGGATGTTCGAAACGCTGTTGGTATCGCCCCCGGCCTCGCGCGACTGCAAAATCCGCTCGGCATCTTCAATGATAAGCACCGACTCTTTATTTTCCAGCAGAAAGGGAATAATTTCGGGCGAGGTCAGGTAGTTGGTCATGTAGGGCGGCAGAATGAGCATGTCCTTTTTAACCAGCGAGCTGAGGTGTTTGATGTAGGTTGTTTTGCCGGTTCCCGGTTCGCCGTGCAGCAAAATAAGCCCCTTTCCTTTAGGATTCTCCAGGAGCGTGACCAACCGCTCGTGTACGGGCGGAAAGTCTTCGTTATAGTGCAGCTGGAGGTCGATGTTGGGCGGCAGAATGTCGACGCGCTCCAGATGAAGCGCACCCATGCCACTCTGAATCAGGTAAATATTTGTCTGATCTTCCTGGTGAACGTATTTATGGTCCTTAAATCCATCGAGCAGTTGTTTTATCGACGCTTCATCGCGGTAAAAGCCGCAGAGCCGCACAAAGCGGTCGCCCACAAACTCGGCCCGAAGCACAACGCCCTCCTCGTGCTGGTAAATCCGTTCGACGGTGTGCCAGCCTCCGTCGGCCAGGCGGGTCGACTGGTTAATGAGCGCAAAACCCCGCCCGTCGATGAGTTCCCGCACCGATGGATTGAAGTCGTCGTTGAAATGCAGGTAATTGGGGTAACTGCCAAACACCTGAACAAAGTGCGGGGCCAACGGAAAGTTCCGGTCGAGGTCGCCGGGGACATACAAATTCTGAATAGTCTGTGGATTAACAGGCATACGACTGTTGGCCGTCAGGTAGCGAGATATTTCGTCTTTCGGAATTTCATCGTAGGTTTTCAAACGGATATTCAATTACGTTTTTTCGGCGCCAAGTTACCCAGAAAACCGCGAAATGACTAAATGCCCCCGGCAGTTATTGACGGGGCGGGCGGTTCAGTAGGTAAATCTCAGCACGTTGGGCGAAAACCGAAACATAACTTCGTGAACGCTCTGCTGAAAGAACAGCACGGCATCCGGGTTTTCGGGGGTTCTCGAATTAAACGTATAGCCCAGCCGGATGGCTTTTGTCAACTGGTACTCGGCCAGTGCCTGCACGTAGTTGGTTTGAATAAGGCCGGGGCTGTTTCGCCGGTACGACAGGCCCAGACCCAGCTGCTCGGCAATCCACAGCCGGGCGTTGAGGTCTACACCCAGCGGTCGGTCGGGAATTTTAGACAGCATCACCGATGGAATCAGCGCAACGTTTTCGCCCACATCGAACCGCTTACCCACCAGAAACATGACCGGACGAATGTTGAAGGCCACTCCGCCTAAGCCAATAGACTGCCCGGCCAGTTCGGGAGCCGACAGCCCGGCAAAAAACTGGTCTGACTTGTAGAAAACCCCAACCCCAAAACTACCCACGGTCTGGTTCAGGCTCGATGTTGAGTTGAGGTTGATGAAGGGCAGCACACTAACGCCCCCCTGAATACCAACCGACAGTTTGGCCAGCGCGGGCAGGTTAATATGCCAGGCAACACTACCGTAGAAACCAGTGGCCTGGTAAACGCCCATCCGGTCGTTGAGTGCCTGAAAGCCCAGCCCTACCCGTCCCCTGGCCACGGCCCCGTCCATACTGAGGCTTTGCGTGACGGGGGCGTTGGGCAGCGTCACCCACTTGCGCCGAAACGCGGCTGTCAGGTGAAAAGTCTCGCGGCTACCGGCCACGGCCGGGTTGATGCTCAGCGGATTGATCAGGTACTGCGAATAGAGCACTTCGCGCTGCGCCCGGGCGGGCCCAAAAACGAGCAACATCAGGGCCAGGCTAATGGCGGCAGTAAGGGTTTGTTTTGAAAAACCGGGCATAGGAAATTAAAAAAAGAGAAACTGGCCGCGCACCTACTCAATTTTAATGATTTTGATCTCCGTCCGGCGGTTTTTCTGGTGTTCTTCTTCCGAGCAGGTCACGCCATCACTACACTTGTTGAGCAACGCGCTCTCGCCATAGCCTTTGGCTGTTACCCGCCGGGCAGCGATCCCTTTTTCTTTCAGATAAGCCACCGCCGATTTAGCCCGGTTTTCCGACAGCGTTTTGTTGTACGGCGTGGTGGCCCGGCTGTCGGTATGCGCCCGTAACTCAATGGTCATAGCCGGATATTTGGTCATCAACGCCACTACCTTATCCAGTTCGATGGCGGCATCGGCACGAATATTAGCTTTGTTGGTGTCGTAGTAAATACTGTCGATTTTGATGATATCGTTTTTCCGGAACATGGTCAGATCGGTTAGGCCGCTGCCATCTTTGCCGATACGGCTGCCGGTGGTGCCCATCTGGCTTTTGAGGACTTCGAGCGAATAGCCGCAGCCGGGTCGAATGGCAAAAGTGTAGGTGCCATCGGGTCCGGTGGTGGTTTTCTGGCGGGTTTTGTCGCACTCACTCACCAGCACCACTTTTGCCCGGGCCACCGGGTTGCCCGCCTGATTGGTTATGCGCCCGCGCAGCGTCGTTGTGGTGGCTGAAGCTGGTTTCCCGTCGTCGTCGTCGTCGGCCGGGTTCAGCATGATCTGTAACAGCGAGGGTTGATCGTCGGCGAGGTCTTTGGTCGAAAACCCCACTTTATTGGAAACGTAGCCGTGGCGACTGGCGGTAAAAGTAACGTCGCTGTCTACATCGATACAAATTCTGGCCAGGCCAGTGGTATCGGTTTTAAGTTCTTTCTGGCTGGCGGTAGCAATAGTGGTGTTGGCCAGTGG
>JAYVAP010000411.1:0-4192 GCA_043750915.1 Spirosoma sp.
GATTTTCAGGCCGGGGCGCTCTTTCCGGAGATACCAGCCGATACCCTCAAAGTTTTTGGAATGGTAGTCGCCATTGATATGCAGCACTGTTTGCCCCGGCTTCAGGTTTTGCGCTATAAAATGGGCCATTGTTGCGTCTTTAATGGCCTGCGCCCGGGCAAAGTTAGCGGCTGCATCCGCGCTGGCAGCGTGCGGATTGGCCTGACTACCGCTCGCACTGCCGCCCATCATCTCTATCATCGCCTGATATCCGGGCAACGTCAGGTCGACGGTGAGGGGCAATGGAGCCATCTGTTGTTTGGCCGTATCGGGTAGCGTGTCGAGGGCGGCCAATCCGTGGCGGGCTACCAGACTGGCATATCGGCGCGGCACGTTGGTGGCCACAAACGGGATTTTCTGGTCCCGGGCCAAATCTACCAGGGGCTTATAATCGGTGTCGAAGTTGGGCCACAGCCGCGCTTGCCTGGCAAATTCCGGCCCGGTTGTCAGCCCCTGCACGTAGTTGCTGAGGGCGGTTTGGTTGTCGGCCTCAAACATCTCGGCACCCAGCACGAGGTTGCCTTTTTTTCGGGCGGCCAAATCCCTGGCTAACTGCAGGGCGAGCCAGTGGCAAATGGGGTTATTGTGCAACTCGCCAAACAGCACCACATCGGCATCGGCGGCTTGCCGAAGCAGCCTGTCGTAGGTGGTGGGCTTTAGCTTAGCCGTATAAAGCCGGTAGGCAGGCCGGTCGGGGCGAAACGCAAACGCCAGCAAACAAAGCGTGATTAATAATAGGCGCATAAGAGAGAAATTAGTGGCAGAAGCGCATGGCTACGCGTTTATTTCACGCCTTCCAGCCGTCGGGGAATGGTGAAAATTTCGGTTTGGCGGCCGTCGATGTAGCGGAACGTTTGCCCGTCGAAAAAGCCGTCTTCTTCGAGCATGATGCGGATGGTTTTTTTCCAGTCGGGCAGGTCAACGGCCGCGTTAAGTTCGATGGAGTAGGCCGTGTTGGCCAGCAACGGGTAGTCGCCCGAACCAGGAACGCCTTTCTGCTGATCCCACATCCCAATGGCTGGCCCGGCTGCGTGCCCATGAACGCCAATGGGGTGAGAGTAAATGGTGCCATTGATGCCTTCTTTTTTGGCCTGCGCCAAAGCCGCCAGCAGCAGCTGATTGCCCGTGCGGCCGGCTTTGAACTGATCGGTCAGGATGTCCTGCAGGCGGTTGCCCTGTTTGAAAGCCGCTCTGATGGCATCGGGCACCTCGGTTTCGCCGGAACGCAGGATATAGGCGTGTTGTTGCTGATCGGTGTTCAGGCGTAGATAGGTAATGCCGAAGTCGACATGAATCAGATCGCCGGGCGTAATCACCTGCTTGCCGGGTGCTTTCGAGAATGTCCGCAGGTGGTTGAAATCGTTTTGCGTGCCGTCGCCCTGGCTGGTCCGCTGCACATCAACTGTTGGGTGAAACCACGTATCCAGCCCCAGGTTGGTGATGCGCTGCCGAAACCACCATACCACATCGTCGGTGGTGGTCACGCCCGGTTGGATCACCGCTTCCGAAAATCCTTCCTGAATTATCTGGTGCGACAAACGGGCAATCAGGGGGTAGATGGCCATTTCTTTTTCGGTTCGGGTTTCGAGCCAGCCAACGGCCAGTTTCTCCGCCGAAACAAGGCGTTTCTGGTACAGCGCGGGCAGTTTCTCCAGAAATTCCTGATGCTCGGTAAACGAAAGACCGTCGGCGTGGGCATAGTTGGTGGAAGTGTTCAGCCCGATCTTTTTCGGCTTCCGGTCTTCAATAATTTTCACCAGCGCATCCCACTGATTGGGCCGAACATCGATGTCCCACGCCCCTTTGAGCAACGTACCCACGTCGTAGCGGGCAATGGCTAATTTCTCGATGCCCTTGTCGCTACCCGGTGCAGTGGATGCGCCCGGCGTGGATGCGCCTGTATCAAAAAATACCATGATGGTGCGTCGGCGGGCCGACAGCCAGGTGCTGGGTAGCATGGTTTTCAGCACCGGGTCTTCGTTGTATTCGCGGGAAATAATGATCCACATATCCACGCCCTCGCGACGCATCAGCTGGGGCAACAGATTGGTAAACCGGTCTTCGAGCAGTTCATCTATGACGCGGGCACGTTCGCGTTCGGGCAGCACAACCGACGGGGGCGTGGGTTGGGCGAGGACGGTATGGGCCAGAAAAGCCAGCAGACAAACGGCGTAAAGAATGTGACGCATAGAGTTTCGGGTACAGTTTGCCGCCAAGATACAGAAAACCTGGCCCGCTGCCAACGTAGCACCGGCCGGGTTTTTCCATTATGACCGCATCATTTTGTTACGGACTGACTAAATTGATACTAACGTTGCAATAAGGCGCATTAGCCAGCGTATTGGTGAATACGGGTGTTTCGCTGCGGGCGGGATTTTGCGTACTGAAAACGTTGAACCGCCAGTTGACCGCCATGCCTGCCTGCACCGACAGCCACACGAAGCCCGCCAGTTTTCGCTCGTAGGTGATGCGGGGCTTTATTTCGCTCCGGCGCAAAAACAAATCGCTTTGGTGAGTGGCGGTGTTGGCCCGGCCGAGGTAATACACGTTGCCCTCGAGTTCGTAGCCAAGCAGGAGCAAACTGTTGGTGCCGAAGCTCCGACGCAGGTTGGCGCGGGCTGGGAAAATGGCCTCCACGCCCCATTTCGGGCTGAACGTGCGGTTGTACAGCAGCACCGGAATGTGGAGCAGGTTGCCGCCCCGGTAGGTACGCGTGATGCCTAAGCCCCACATAAAATTATCGTCGCGTTTCCAGCCGTAAACGGCGGTGCCGCTTAGGGTCAGGGCTTTGGTGTCAAAATCATTGAAAGTCCGGTAAGTACCGTTAGCATCGGCATTAGCCTGTAGCAGCAGAAAGTGCCGGTTATCGAGGGGTTTATACGCCGTTAGGCTCAACCCCGTGGAGCGAATACCAGGTTGTAACCCCTCCCAAAGGGCGGTTTGTTTCGAAGCCGCCACCACACTACGGGTGTTCCAGTAGGTAAGGCCCAGGTTCAGGATAAAATTTGACCGGGAAATAACGGGCGTGTTCAGGGCCAGCCGTATACCGCCGTAGCTGTTGAAGGTGCGGTTAGTTTGCCGGGGGATGTTATCGGGCGCACTGCCTACCACCGGATACACGAACGCGGAGGTCAGCGGCAAACGGCCCTGTTGCTCGTAGCCCACCGAAATGAGTTTGGTTGGGCTGAGATACAGCACTTTCTGGGTGCAGTAGGTTTTAATTTTTCGGTCGTCGGCATCGCCGAATTCCTCAAAATTCAGGTCGTCGGCGGGGGCGGTTTGCGCGTTGGTAGGGGCGGTCGTCGACTGCGGAACGCCCGCCGGAACGGGTGCCGTTTGGGCCAGCGCGGAGCCGGCCAGCAGCCAGCCCAAAAAGATTAATGGGTACTTCATGCGATGAGGTGAAATTGGAACGGCTTGCCCCGGCCAAGATACCCTGTTAATTTATTGACTGACAAAGGATTACGATTTTTTTATTTGCCGCTTCCAAACGTCGGTACGGCCAAAGAGCGAAACCCCGATGAAGCCGCGCACTTCGAGCGTATTTTCGTCGATGAGTTTGATTTCGCAGGCGTAATCATTGCCATTTTTAGGGTCGTAGATGCGGCCATTCTCCCACTTATTATCGCCTTTGGCCACAAAATCGCGCAGGTTTTCTAAGCCTTTTAACGGACGACTGCGTAGTTTTTCGTCGGGGTTGTTAAGATCGGTGCGGGCCGTGCCATCAGGGTTGTTGGGCACTTTCAGCCATACCACCCGGCCGTGGTATTTGTCGCTCTTTGTATAAATCTGGACCATGCCCGTTCCTTCGCTGGTTTTCCAGACACCAAGCAGCGCATCGGGGTTGGACTGGGCCAGCACCGTAGCCGGAAAAAACAGGATGGCTACCCACAGCCAGACGTGTATTGCTTTCATATTAATTGGCGGTTTGTTAGTTTTACAACCGACACAAAGGTAAATACTATTTTATCTGATAGTAATACTATCTAAGTTTTTTATTTATTTGGGCAACTGTCACGTTGATTTGCGCATCTTACGCTAAGGCAGGTTCAATCAAAAATTTTGGTCTTTCGCCAGCTTTGAGCGCGTTTTTCTGCCCATCTACCTGTAATTTGTACCCAAATCTCTTTGTCAACACCAATGCGTTTTATTT
>JAYVAP010000412.1:0-2762 GCA_043750915.1 Spirosoma sp.
ACCGGTTTGTGGTCATTGGCGATGGCGGGGCAAGACACAAATTGGTTACGGCACTTCGGGTGGCGGGCATCACCACCGTTGAGATGCACCCGCCCGTTAACCGGCTGGCACTGGTTGAGGCCTACCGAAGGGCCGATTACCTGTTTGCTCACCTGGCCGACCTCGATGCGTTCCGGCGCGTGTTGCCCTCCAAACTGTTCGAGTATGGGGCCACCGACAAGCCCATTCTGGCGGGTGTGGCGGGTTACGCGGCTCAGTTTATCCGGGCGCATCTGCCCAACAGCATTTTGTTCGCCCCCGGCAACGTGCCGGATTTGGTGACCCAACTGCGGGCAACCCCTTACCGAAGGGAGCCGCGCCCGCAGTTTGTGGCGCAGTTTCAGCGCCGGGCCATTGTACAGGCGATGGCCCGGCAAATCCGGCAAACAGGTGGGGCGGGGCTGACGAACGCGGAGCCGAACGTGCCGGAAACCCAGGAAGCACTGACCCTATGAATATCCTGCTGACGGGGGCATCGGGCTTTTTGGGGAGCCGGATTTTGGCCGAACTAACCAAAAACCATACCATCACCACGTTGGGCCGCACCCCCGTTGCTGCCCGGCATATTACCGGCGACCTCACCAGACCCCTGCCTTCGCTGTCCCCTGCGTCGTTCGATTACGTGGTCAATGCTGCCGGAAAAGCCCACTCTACACCCCGAACGGCGGCTGAATGCGCTGATTATGAGGAGGTAAATGTGCAGGGTGTGGCCCGGTTGCTAAACGAACTGGAACGGATGCCGACCCCGCCAAAAGCCTTTGTTCACATCAGCACGGTGCTGGTATATGGGCATCGTACTGGTCATTTGCTGGATGAATCGACCTCCCTGCAAGCCACCGATGTCTATGGATTGAGCAAAGTCAGTGCCGAAAGAGCCGTGCGGGAATGGGCGCATCGAACCGGTATTTCGGCCACTATTCTGCGGTTACCGCTGGTAGTAGACACGCCACCCAATGGCAATGTAGCCCGGCTGATGAACGCCATCCGCCGGGGCTGCTACGTTCAGATTGGCGATGGTCTGGCCCGCCGGAGCATGGTCCGGGCCGACGACGTAGCCGCTATCATCGACCGGGCGGCCCGCGTTGGCGGTACCTTTAATTTGACCGATGGTTACCACCCCGGCGTGGGCGAGCTGGCCGATGCCCTGGCCCGGTACGTGGGTTGGTCGAAACCCGCCTGGGTGGTTCCGTTGGGGCTGGTGCGGGCCGTGGCTAAGCTGGGCGATGGGATCAACGCGCTGGCTGGTCGCCGGTTTCCGCTCGACACGGCTGCTTTTCAAAAGCTGACGAGTTCGCTGACGTTTTCCGACGAACTGGCCCGGCGGCAATTGGGCTGGCAACCCCGCCCCGTACTCGATTTGTTCCCATGAACCTGACAATGGCCTGCGCACTGATGACGGTTGGGCTGGCGGTTGCTCAGGTGGTTTATGGGCGGCTGGCGCGTCGGCTGGGCCTGATCGACCGGCCCAACAACCGCAGTTTGCACACCGGCCAGACAACCATCCGGGGGGGCGGAATTTTGTTTTTCCTGGCTGAACTGGGGGCTTTTGTCTACAGTGGTTTGGCCAGTGCGGGCTTTTTTGCGGGCCTGACGCTGGTAGCGGCCGTGAGTTTTTGGGATGATGTTCGCCCGTTGCCCGCCCGGTATCGGCTGGCGGTGCAGTTCGTTGGTATGGCCCTATTATTACAGGAAACGGGTTTGCCGGGCCAAAATGGGTGGGTTTTGGCGGGTCTGCTTGTGGTGGGAGCAGGCATTCTGAACGCCCACAACTTCATGGACGGCATCAATGGCATGACGGCCTGGTGCGGCTTGGTGAGCGTGGGAACGCTGTGGGTTTGGCAGTGGCAATGGCAGTTGCCCATGGCTGATGCCTGGCTGCCATTTATGTTTCTTGCCCTGCTGGTTTTCAGTGTTGTCAATGCACGTCGGCGGGCCATTTGCTTTGCGGGCGACGTTGGCAGCATGTCGCTGGGGTTCGTTGTTCTATGGCCCCTGATACTCACTATTCAGCGCACCCAAAGCTACCTGCCCGTGCTGTTGCTGGCCGTTTATGGGACAGATACTGTGCTCACAATCCTGCACCGGCTCTACCGGCGGCAACCGGTTTTCCGGGCGCATCGCGAGCACCTGTTTCAGCAGTTAGTGACCCGGCACCACTGGCCCCACCTGCGCGTATCGGCCCTGTATGCCTTGCTGCAATTATTGATTAATATCTTGATTATGAGCGCGTTTCAATGGAGCACTCCCCGCCAGTGGATGCTGGCGGGGGGGATGCTCACAGCACTCACAACGTCGTATATCATTGGAAAACAACGACCCTAACCTAAGCTACTTAAAGGCTTCAGTTGCGGGTGGAAGGCCTGATGCTTTTTCCAATGGCAATCAGGTCTTCGGGTGTTTGCAGGCCAATGATTTTTTTGAGTACCCGACCTTCGCCATCTATGTACAGCATGGTTGGATAAGCTTCCAGCGGGTACACTTGCGAGAGGGCCGGGCCTTCGCCCTTCTCCATGTCCATTTTCACGTTAATGAACCGGGCATTGTAGAAATCACCCACGGCTTTCTGGGTAAATACTTTTTTCTGGAGCGTTTTGCAGGGTCCGCACCAGCTGGCGTAGGCATCTAAGAAAATAATTTTCTTTTCGGCCTTTGCCTTTTTCAGAATGTCTTTCCAGGCAGCATCAGTAAACTGAATTCCGTCTTTATCGGATGCCGGCGTTGGG
>JAYVAP010000413.1:0-4407 GCA_043750915.1 Spirosoma sp.
CGAAAAGCTGACCCGAAACAGCGAGTCTGCCTTATACATTGCCATGTTACCCATGATGCTAAAAAGGCTCAAATAACTATTTTCAGACAGTTTCTTAGAAAGTTTGTTCGCACTGATCGATACGTTAACTTACCAGGAGCGACCGCTGACGGAGCAACCCTATTACCTGATGGGGCAAATCTGCGTGGCCGATGGCTACCGGGGGCAGGGCCTGTTCGACCGGATGTATGCGCATCACCATACCGTATATGGAGATCAGTATCAGCTTCTTATCACCGACATTTCGGCCCGTAATGCCCGCTCCCTGCGTGCCCACGAGCGCGTTGGGTTTTGGCCCCTCGTCAGGTTCCGGGAGCCGGATGCAAACGAAGAATGGGTGGTGGTGGTGTGGGACTGGAATGACAATCACAAAAAAATGGATCGACTATGATACGATTGACTATTTTCTTATTTTTCGTGGCCTCCGCGCTCGCTGCCCAGCCTAAACCACAGGCATTCATAACGGCCCCATCGCCCGCCAAAGTCGGCTTTTCGGCGGAACGGCTCAACCGACTTGATCTGTTTTTGCAGGGATTGATTGACCAGGGTATGGCACCAAATGCCGTTACGTTTGTGGCCCGCCGGGGTCAGGTGGTTCATTATAAAGCGTTTGGATACAGTAATTTAGAAAAGAAAACGCCGTTGAAGCGGAATGATATCTATCGCATTGCTTCGCAGTCTAAAGCCATAACGACCGTGGCCCTGATGACGCTGTTTGAAGAAGAAAAATTTGTACTCGACGACCCTATCAGTAAATACATCCCGGCCTTTAAAAATCCGACTGTATTGGTCAGCTACGACAAAAAAGATGCCACCGGCGGACGGTTTCAGACGCGACCCGCAAAAAGCGAAATCACGATCCGGCAACTCCTGAGCCGCAACGCGGGCCTGCCCTATGGCCACCCGCTCGACAAGCGGCCGGCGTTTGCCGTCCCCTATTTCAACTCGACAAAGCCCGACAAACTCGCCGACGTTATCAACAAACTCGCCAAACGCCCGCTGCTGAGCGATCCCGGAGAACCCACCACAACCACCGATTCAACCGGCCAGCCTACTCCGGGCACCACCGGTTTTACCTACGGCCTGAACACCGATGTAATGGGGCGGCTGGTAGAAATCCTGTCGGGCAAGCCGCTCGATGTGGCCCTGCGCGAACGGGTGCTCGATCCGCTGGGCATGGTGGATACGTACTTCTATCTGCCCGCTGGCAAAGCCGGTCGGTTGGTGGAACTATACACCAAAGACACGGGAGCACTCACGCGCCACGAAAACGCCGATTATCGAAACTATGCCGTTTCGGGTGCCCGAACGTACTTTTCGGGCGGGGCAGGATTGGTGAGCACGGCTACCGATTATGCCCGCTTTTGCCAGATGCTGCTCAATGGAGGCACTTTTAATAACCGCCGGATTCTGGGCCGGAAAACCATCGATATGATGACGCGCAACCAGATCGGCACGGCTGAAGTCTGGGACCGTAAAGATAAATTCGGGCTGGGATTTCAGCTGATTACCGAAGGATCGCACTACGGCGATCAGGCCACACCGGGTGCCTATACCTGGGGCGGCATGTACTGCTCCGAGTTTACCATCGACCCCAAAGAAGAACTTATTCTGCTGATATTCACCAATGTTCAGCCCTACGCCCATTACACCGACTTTGTGCGCAAGTTCCGCACGGCCGTGTATCAGGCTTTGGAATAACGTATCTTTGACAAGTTCACTACCCGACCGAAGGACTATGGAAACCCAGGAAAAGAAAAAACGTGCTAAACGCCGGCTGATGGCCCACCCTAAACAACAGCTGGCCGTGCCAGCGTCGTTGATTTATGAAATCCTCGATGGCCGGCCTATTTACTACCACGCCTACCGCGAAGTGCTGGCGGGCCGCAAAACTGCCGAAGAAATTATGGGATCAAGTACGTTGCAATGGGTAATGGTGTCGTATTTTATGAAAATAATGTACCGCTCACTCGATGAGACACGGTACTGGTTTGCTTCCAACGAAGCGGGCGTTCATCTGGACCACCGCAGTAATCTCTCGCACGATGTGGCCATTTATGATCGTAAGGTATTGACCCCCGATAAAATAAACAAAAAATACGCCAGCGTGCCGGCCGTGGTAGCCATTGAGATAGACGTGAAAGCCGACCTCGCCAATGTAGAAGACAGGAACTATGTTAACTTGAAAACCCGCAAACTGCTCGACTTTGGGACCGATAAAGTCATTTGGGTATTTACCGATACCCAACAGGTGATGGTGGCCGAACGCGATGCCGATGCCTGGTTGACCATGAATTGGCATCGCGACCTCGAACTGCACGACGGGCAAGTCTTTAACATTGGCAACTACCTGCAACAGGAAGGCATTGACCCCAACAGCGACGAGTAGGCAGGACTATGGCAGGCCCTGATCCGGACCCGTTAATTTCCGCACATACGCCCAGCAAACCAGTTATAAAGTATAACCATACCGAATAAGCACCACGGGCGGGGAAACGTATATTTGTCCAAACAAACAACTTTAACCCATGCTAAAACGCTCGCTCCTGCTATTGGGATTTGTGGTGCTCCTGCCCCTGACAGGACCCGCCCAGGCCCAAACCACAACCCCGGCAACCGCCCCGACATCAGCTCAGCTGCCGCCTATCATCGACCGCGAGTTGTTGTTCGGCGATCCCGAAATTTCGGGTGCCCAGCTCTCCCCCGATGGCAAGTTTATGTCCTTTATAAAACCCTATAAAGGCACCCGGAACATCTGGGTAAAAACCGTTAACGCGCCTTTTACCTCGGCAAAACCCATGACGGCCGACACGCCCCGGCCCATTCGGGGCTATTTCTGGTCGCGGGATGGTAAATACCTCCTATTTTCGCAGGACAAAGGGGGCGACGAAAACTTTAATGTCTACGCCGTGAACCCGGCCGAGTTGCTCAAAAAAGGACAAGACGTACCAGCGGCCCGCGACCTGACAAACCTGAAAGGCGTTCGGGTGCAAATTTATAATGTACCCAAGTCGGACCCCACCACGCTGTACATTGGTCTCAACGACCGCGATAAGGCCTGGCACGACCTGTACAAACTAAACATTAACACGGGCGAAAAAACACTCATCCTCAAAAATACCGACCGGCTCGGCGGCTATGATTTCGACTGGACCGACAAACTCCGGCTGGCTTCGCGTTCGGCCGACGATGGCGGCACGGAGATCATGCGCGTTGACCCCAACGGTAAACTGACCAAAATTTACTCAGCTAACCTCTCCGAAGGCGCGGGCGTAGTTGGCTTCACCAAAGATAATAAACGTGTTTATTTAGAGACAAACGTTGGTAATGCCCGCGACCTGACCGAGGTGGTGCTGTTTGACCCGGAAACAAGTAAAGAAGAACTCTTCGAGCGCGACCCGAAGCAGCGAGTAGACTTTGGATCGCTGGCCCTCTCCGAGGTGACCCACGAGCCGATCTACACCAGCTACGAAGACGACCGCCAACGCTACAACTGGAAAGACAAGTCGTTTGAGGCCGACTACACCCGCATTAAAAAAGAACTGCCCACCGCCGAAGTTTATTTCCGTTCGCCCACCGCCGACGAACGCTACTGGCTCATTGCAGCTACGAGCGACACCGACCCCGGCGCAACTTACCTTTACGACCGGCAAACCAAAAAACTGACCTTTCAGTACCGCTCACGGCCTAAACTGCCCGTGGCCGATCTGGCACCAATGCAGGTCGTTCGGTATAAATCTTCGGATGGGTTGGAAGTGCCGGCCTACCTGACCTTGCCCAAAGGCGTAGAGCCCAAAAACCTGCCCCTGATTATGTTTCCGCATGGTGGCCCCTGGGCGCGGGATTCGTGGGGTTACAACGCCTTCTCGCAGTTTCTGGCCAACCGGGGGTATGCCGTGCTGGCCCCTAACTTCCGGGCCTCGACCGGCTACGGCAAGAAATTCCTGAACGCTGGCAACAAGCAGTGGGGTCTGCTGATGCAGGACGACATTACCTGGGGCGTGAAAGAAATGGTAGCCAAAGGCATCGCCGATCCCAAGCGCGTAGGTATCATGGGCGGCTCGTATGGCGGTTACGCGACGCTGGCAGGTGTGGCCTTCACGCCCGATTTATACGCGTCGGCGGTGGCGATTGTGGCCCCATCGAACCTGATTACGCTGCTAAACTCGATTCCGGCCTATTGGGAAGCGGGCCGCAAACAGATGTATGACCGCATGGGCGACCCTAATACGCCCGAAGGCAAAGCCACACTTGAAAAAGCCTCGCCCCTCAACTCGGCGGACAAAATCAAGACCCCCCTCTTAGTGGTGCAGGGTGCCAATGACCCACGCGTGAACAAAGCTGAATCGGACCAGATTGTGATGGCCC
>JAYVAP010000414.1:0-2018 GCA_043750915.1 Spirosoma sp.
GACAAACCCAGCACCGTTTGCCCGATTATCCAAACCACCAGGACAATCAGCGTGGGTTTGGAGCGGTGCGTTGCCCGGTAGAACAGCCAGACGGTCAGCAAGGTAGTCAGCGAAAATGTAACACTCACGTAGATAGGCAGTTGCAGCATAATTTCTGTTGTTTTTAGGGGGAGGTGTGGCGTTAATCCTGTACCCTTAATTTTTCATGACCAGCAAAACCCCCGCCACAATCAGGCCCATGCCCAGCAGCCGCCAGCTATTGGCCGGATGAAGCGCAAAGCCCAGCAGGCCATAATGATCCAGCACAATAGCCGCCAGCAACTGTCCTGCCACGCTCAGACTCACTAAGTTTGCCGCCCCAATTTTAGGGATGCTCACAATAACCGTCGTTACGTAGACCGCCCCAATAATACCCCCCGTCCATTTCCACCAGCTCACCTGCCTGAAGGTCTCCATCGGCGGCACTGACCCACCCGAAGCCAGCAGCAAAACCAGCAACGACAGTAGCCCGGTGCCAAACGAAACCGCAGCCGCCAGCACGGGGTTGGCCAGCATTTGACGGAGGCTGGCATTCACGCCCGCCTGAACGGAAATGGCAATGCCGGTTAAAAAAGCAAGCAGCAGGTAAACAGCGTTCATGGCAGCAAACGAAACGAAATATCTGGTTGGGAAAGGCGCAAAGGTAGGGGCTGAAACCATTGGCGCTGCCCTACTCCTGCACTAAGCGCATAAACATTTCTGCTGCGTGCCCGGCGTGCGGAAAGGTCAGTTTCTGCCTGACCAGGGCTTTTTCGAGCACCGTCAGGCCGGGATAATGAGCACCGGAGGCATTTTTTTGCCAACTCATCGGGTAATCCACGTTGCCCACCGGGCCGCGCTTGTCATCATAAAAATGGTCCTGTGCCCAAACCAGACCCGGGTTGTCATCGCCCTGTTTAGTAAGCCACCCGGCAGCCGCGTCTTTTGCCAGGCCAGTTGGTTGGCTTTTGTTGGCCCACCAGCACCGCGACGCATAGGGGTCATAGCCCGTGGGAATGACGTATGGGTCGGGCAAGCCGAGCGATTTGAGGCCGTATTTGAGCCATCTGGTCTGAAAAACGGGGTGCTCCTCCCCGTCCGTCTGGCCAGCAATGTGGTTTCCCCGCCTGAACTGAGCCACCGAATCCAGTGCCATCGGTACGGCCGGGTGGGTTTTGTTCGATACCAGCGCTGCCAGAAACAGGACCTGCCCCGGATTGTCGGCATCAACATGGCCGGGGATGCTGCGGTCGAAGGGGTCGCGGATGGCCATAATCCAGTCGTGGATCAGGGGCAGATTACCCGTTTCGCGCAGGACCATTGCCATCAGCGCGGCATCGCGGTAGCGGGGTTTGGCATACGCCAGAAAGTTGGGAACCGGTCGGCCGTGGATAACATTGATGAGTACTTCGTGGTGCAGCACGCGCAGCACCGGCCCATATGGATTATCGGCAAAACGGGGCAACACCAACGAACTGCGGGTGCCGGGAATCAGTTTGGGTCGCTTTCCAGGTTGCAAAATCCAGACTCCGTTTTCGTCTTCGCGAATCTGCACCGTTTGGGGCTGACCAACGGGCTGTTCGTTTAGTTCGAGGGTCACTAAGTTCTCGGAGGGCACAATCACGGCCTTTTTCACCCGCCATTGCTCTTCAATATTGCCCGTCAGGGCGTTTATCAGCCGCCCGTCGCGGTAGATGATTTTCAGCCGGTTACCCATCCCAAAAAGAAAAAACTGTAGATCGGGCAGATCGCCGGGGTTGGGGTGTTCCTGCCGGAGTTGGGTCAGGTTTGCGCGGTAGGCGGTCAGTGCCCCCACGGGGTCGGGGTGAAGGGCGGGCGGAATGGGCCGCTGCGCGTTTGCTGCGATTGCCAGAGGCAGAAAGAACAGGATATTACACATCGACACGCCGTTGGTAAGGGTTCTTAAGCAAGTCATTCGGCTATCCTGTTAAATGTAAATGGCTTTACCCCTCAAACGCGTGATGATGTGACCGACTCAC
>JAYVAP010000415.1:0-2053 GCA_043750915.1 Spirosoma sp.
GAAAATCAGGAAAAATCGATACGGGCTTGTCTTTCAGTATATTGATCGACGCGTCGATGAGTTCATTGAAATTGTGGGGTAGAATTTTGGTCGATAAACCCACGGCAATACCTTCGACACCCTGCGCCAGCAGCAGCGGAAACTTAACGGGCAGCGTCACGGGTTCGCGTTTGCGGCCATCGTAGGAGAGTTGCCACTCAGTGGTTTTGTCGTTATAAACGGCATCCTGGGCAAACTTGGAGAGCCGCACCTCAATGTAGCGCGGGGCCGCTGCGCCGTCGCCGGTGCGCACATCGCCCCAGCTTCCCTGGGTGTCGAAGAGCAACTCTTTCTGGCCGATGTTCACGAGGGCTTCACCGATGGATGCGTCGCCGTGGGGGTGAAACTGCATCGTCTGGCCAATCACGTTGGCCACTTTATTGAACCGGCCGTCGTCCATCTCCCGCAGGGCGTGCAAAATCCGGCGCTGAACGGGTTTCAGTCCATCTTCAACGGCGGGAACGGCCCGTTCGAGAATAACGTAGGATGCGTAGTCGAGAAAATACGTTTGGTACAGGCCCGACACCACGGTCTGGTTTTGGAGGACTTCGGTGGCGGTGTCGATTGGTTCATCGGGTTGGATGGCGTTGGCAGGCTCCGTATCGTCGTCGTCGCTGACGGGCAGGTCGACTTCGGATGGTGGCAGATTATCGTCCATCGGTTCCTGATTTTCGTCGTTCGTCATGAATTGCTGCGGGATTTCAATTAAAAAAACAGGCGGGCGGCCCACCCGTACGCCTTTGGAATCGGCTCCTTAAAGATACAAAAAAAACCCGGATTGCGTGCTGTCCGCGTGCGGTTAAACAGGGGTTTGGTCGGGATTTCCGGTTTTCAAAAAGTTGCTGACATCGGCAACAACTCCTGGGTCTACGGGTCGGCTATCGTAGCCCGGGCAGTTGTCGGTTGCGCCAGACCGGCTGTAGGTTTACTACGCAGCGCACCAGCAACGTAAGCGGAAAAAGCACATCTACGCCCCCCGGCACCTTCGACAGCACCATGCCCAGCAAAATCAGACCTGCCGTCAGGCCAAAATACCCTGTCCGGCGTTGGGCGGTGGCGGTTGATCGGGTGGCCCAATAGATCAGGGGCAGGTGGAGCGGCATCAGATACAGCAGCGTGGGATTCCAGGCCGTAACACCGTGGTTGGTGCCCACCCAGAGCAGGAATAAAAACCAGCCCCAGAAGCCAGAAAAGCCAAACAACAGCCGGTCGAGCCAGCGGTCGACGTGGCCCTGCTGATAACGGCGGATGGTGAAAACGGCCACCACAAGGCCCAGCAGGGCGAAAACAACCGTCGGATCGAAAATAAACGGCAGTTCCTGGGGCAGGTTTCGGGCAGCGGCAAACAACACCTGATCGCGGGCAACCAGCGGCACAATGGCCCCGCTGGCCTGCCGGAGGGTGGCGCGGGCCAGCTGATCGTGTACCTGGCCGGGCAAATACATGGCGTGCCACCCATCGGTTTGCTCATCGGCGGGCTGGCCAATGGCGAGGTTCATGCCGAGTTTAGCCCAGGGTTTTCCGCCGAGGTGGTTATTCATCCAGTCGCGGTATGACTTGCCGGTGGCCACCGTTCGGGAGGGAATGCGCAGGCTGTCGGCGCAGGCTTCCACCAGTTTATCGCGGGGACGACTGGCGCAATTGTCATAAAAAAACTTGTACTGGTAAGTCCGGTTTTGGGGCAGCATATTGGTTTCCAGCACCTGAAGCATTCGCTGTTTCTGGGCGAAGGAGAGGTTCAGGACCTGCTCCCGCACGCTGCGATTTTCCTGCTGATAGGCATACAAAAACAGGTTCATGTCATAGGCATCGATATAATAGGGCAGCGTTCCGCGCAGGAATTTGACGTAAAAATTGTTTTCCGTAAACCGAAAACCGCCCCAGCCGTAGGTTTGGTCGGTGTGTTTCACCGGGTCATATACCCGAATGGCGGTGTGCCCAAACACGGCATACAGGTCTTCGCCCGGCCCCACCGTGAGCAGGCTCACCTGCGCCGAGGGCGACAGCGGCTGGC
>JAYVAP010000416.1:0-3492 GCA_043750915.1 Spirosoma sp.
CCGGCCGGCCCGCTGCCGCAACGGACTCGGAGTTGTCGATGGCCAGCACGACCCGGGGCTTCTCGGTGGTGGTTCGGAGGCTGCGGATGAGCGGGTTGAGCAGCAGAAAGCACAACCCGCTTACCACCACAAACCGCAGGGCTGCCAGTCCGTAGGTCGTTCGTTTGTCGAAAATGCGCCCGGCATTGCCACCCCCCGTCGGGCTGGCAGCTCCCGCTCGTAGCCGACCCAGCGGCTGGTACATAGCCAGTGCATAGGCCGCGCCAACGAGCAAACAGACCAGAATCCACCAGGGAGAGGATTGAAAAATAACGTCAGAACGCACGTTTGTTGGAATGAATTAAGAAGTGATACCGTAGGAGTGGCGTAAGCTATCGGTGTTGCGAAAACCCGTGCCGACGAGGCTGTTCGTCGTTCAATGCTACGTCAGCATGCCCCCATCGACCTGAATTACCTGCCCGGTGATGTAGCGGGAGCGGTCGGAGGCCAGGAAAACGGCACAGTCGGCTACCTCTTCCGGCTGCCCTCCGCGTTTGAGGGGAATTTGCTGTTTCCATTCCTCAACGGCTTTGGCGTTGATTTCGCCGGTCATTTCGGTTTCGATAAATCCTGGCGCAATGGCATTGGACCGAATATTGCGCGATCCCAGTTCGAGGGCCACCGATTTTGTGAAGCCAATGATACCTGCTTTGGAAGCCGCGTAGTTGGCTTGCCCGGCATTGCCCCGGATGCCCACCACCGATGTCAGGTTGATAATGGAACCTGATTTGGCTTTCATCATGGGCTTGGTGGCGGCTTTGGTGAGGTTGAAAACCGACTTCAGGTTAACGGTGATAACGGTGTCCCATTGCTCCTCTGTCATCCGCATCAGCAACCCATCTTTGGTGATGCCCGCATTATTTACCAAAACATCGAGTTTTCCAAAGTCATTAACTACCTGACTAACAAGCTCTTCGGCGGCCTTGTAGTCTGAGGCATCTGAGCGGTAGCCCTTTGCGGAGCCGCCAAATGCCCGGAGTTCGGCTTCTAAAGCCTCGCCTTTCTCCACGCTTGATAGATAAGTGAAGGCGACAGTCGCACCTTCCTGCGCAAACTTATGGGCCATGGCCCGGCCAATCCCGCGCGATGCGCCGGTAATCAACACTACTTTTCCGGTCAATAAATTCATTCGCTGTAAAGAGTCATGTAAAACGAGTGCCAACGGCGTGCGCAACGGCATCGGCTACCCGGTGCGCTCCGCACACCCGGCGTTAAACCGTCAAAAATAGCAGATTGGGCGCAAACGGCAACATTTGTGTCGGCTTGGATTCGTCAATTCTGTCCGTTACTTTGTCCCATATTAAGCATCCGCCTATGTTTCGCCTGCTCCTTGCCCTCTGCCTGACCGCGTCGGCGACCGTTGCCCAGAAAATTCACGCCCACAACGATTATGCCCAGCCCCAACCGTTTGTGGCGGCCTATGGGCAGCGGGCCGATTTTATCGAAGCCGATGTCTGGTTGCAGAACGGTGTGCTGGTGGTATCGCACAACAAACCGCTGGCCAACGCACCCACGCTCGATTCGCTCTACCTGAAACCCATTGTTGTCCTGTTTGGTCAGCACAACAACAAAGTGAGTCCGACGCGGAATTATACATTCGGCCTGATGATCGACGTGAAAGACGCGCCCGACGAGGTGCTGCCCCGGCTGATTTCGGCTCTGCAGGAGCACCCGGCGTGTTTCAACCGGTCGGCCAATGCCAATGCGGTGCAGGTTATCATCAGCGGCAACCGGCCCCGTATCAATACCTTCCTCGACTATCCGCTCCTGCTCCAGTTCGACGGGCGGCCGAGCGAGGTATACGACGAAGAAACCCTTAAACGGGTGGCCCTCATCAGCGATAATTTCCGGTCCTATTCGCGCTGGGACGGCATCGGCGACCTGCCCGAAGCCGACCGGGATAAGCTGAAACGCGTTATCAAACGGGCGCACAACGACAAAAAGCCCATCCGTTTCTGGGGCATTCCCGATCAGCCTAACGCCTGGAAACAACTGAAAAAGTTAGGCGTTGACATCATCAATACCGATAAAGTGGGCGAGGCCGTGCAGGCACTGCGCTGAACATTGGACAACGCCTTGGTGAGCCAATAGCCGTTGATTTTCCCTGAATTTTTCAGCAGCGCTCACACGAAACAGCAAGAGCCGAACGGTATCGTTCGGCTCTTGCTGTTTGCATGTTGATATTTATAACGGGGCAAATGCTTACTCCACCACTGCTTCGGGCTTTTTCACCGTGATCGTCAGCAGGTCGCCTTCGCCGGCATAGTCCGCTTGAATCACGTCGCCTTCCTTGAGTTCACCCTTCAGAATTTCTTCGGCAACGGGGTCTTCGAGGTAACGCTGAATGGCGCGGCTCAGCGGACGGGCACCATACTGGGGGTCGTAGCCTTTCTCGGCCAGAAAGTCTTTCGCCTTTTCGGTGAGTTCAACGTGGTAGCCCAGACTGGTAATACGCCCGAGCAGTTTGCCCAGCATCAGATCGATAATTTTGTGAATATCCTCGCGCAGCAGGGAGTTAAACACAATCACATCGTCGAGCCGGTTCAGAAACTCCGGTGAGAAAGCTTTCTTGAGGGCACTCTGAATCGTGCTCCGCATCATCTCGTCCTGATTCTCCGATTTTTTGGTGGCAAAACCAATGCCGGCACCAAAATCCTTCAGATCGCGCACCCCAATGTTCGAGGTCATGATAATGATCGTGTTGCGGAAGTCTACCCGCCGACCTAAGCCGTCGGTCAGAATACCGTCGTCGAGCACCTGGAGCAGAATATTGAACACATCCGGGTGGGCTTTCTCGATCTCATCCAGCAGGACGACACTGTAGGGCTTCCGGCGGATTTTCTCGGTCAGCTGGCCACCTTCTTCGTAGCCAACGTAGCCCGGAGGGGCACCCACCAACCGGCTAACGCTGAATTTCTCCATGTACTCCGACATGTCGATGCGCACCAGTGCGTCGGCCTTGTCGAACAGATAGGTAGCCAGCACTTTAGCCAGCTCGGTTTTTCCCACGCCCGTTGGGCCGAGAAAAATAAACGAGCCGATGGGCTTTTTAGGGTCTTTCAGGCCAACGCGGGTACGTTGAATGGCTTTCACCAGCTTTTCAATGGCCGAGGATTGACCAATGACTTTGCCTTTCAACTCCTCACCCATATTAATGAGTTTCTTGCCTTCGTCGTTGGATACGCTCGTCACGGGGATACCCGTCATCATGGCAACCACCTCGGCCACACTTTCTTCGTTGACCGTGTAGCGACGTTTTTTGGTATCTTCCTCCCACACTTGTTTGGCGCGGTCGAGCTGGTCGATCAGCCGTTTTTCCTTGTCGCGGAGTTGCGCGGCTTCTTCGTATTTCTGGCTTTTTACAACCTGGTTTTTCTCTTTCTTGATATTCTCGATCTGCTCCTCGAGCTTAAGAATATCGTCGGGTACGGTGATGTTCAGGATGTGAACCCG
>JAYVAP010000417.1:0-2890 GCA_043750915.1 Spirosoma sp.
TTCAATCCACTCATCGCAGTGGCGCATACCGCCCAGCAGCGTTGGTTTGAGGATAATAAATTGAGGCTGTATTTTTTTGAGCAGCCGGAATTTATTGACGTATTCCATCTGCCCGATCAGCTCTTCGTCGAGGGCGATAGGCAGGGGCGAATGGCGGCACAGATCGGCCATCAGCTCGGGCTGGCCGGCCCGAATGGGCTGCTCAATGGAGTGCAGCCCGTAGGTGGCCAGCCGCTCCAGTTTTGCCATGGCCTCGCCGGGGGCAAAGGCACCATTGGCATCTACCCGCAGCGTAATCTGGCCGGGCGCGAAACGTTCGCGGATCATAGCCAGCAAATCGCACTCCTGCCCGAAGTCGATGGCACCGATTTTCAGTTTGAGTGTGGTGAAGCCCGCCCGCAGTTTTTCCTCGATCTGCTGCCGCATGAAGTCCGGGCTACCCATCCAGACCAGGCCGTTGATGGGCAGGCTGCGCTGGCCACTGGTGAACTCGGTATCCTGAAAAATTCGCCGGCCACCGCCCAGAAAATCGAGCATGGCCGTTTCAAAACCAAACAAAATACTCGGAAAAGCCTGGCCAATTACCTGGTTCAGAATAATGGGTATGTTCCAGCTAAAAAGCTGCAGATCAAGCTCGTTAAAATCCCGGCAGTACTGCGCCAGGTGGCTCTCAAAATCGGGCCGGTCGTCGTGGCTCAGGCCCGGCAGCGGCCCGCATTCGCCGTAGCCAACAACGGTTGGGTCGTCATCGTCGGAGAGCCTCAGGATATAAGTTGTTTTTTCGGTGAGCGTGCCACGCGACGTACCCGCTTCAAAGCGAAAGTGCAGGGTGTGTTTGAGGTAGTTGGCTTTCAGACTCATTGTACCGGTGAGAGGTGGCGCGCGTTCACAATCCTAAAAGTACTACTTTTGACCACTCGAAAAAGCCAATGTTACTAAATTATTAGTGAAACGACCTGTGCTCACCTGGTTACTGCTGCCATTTGGTATGGTCTATGGATTAATTGCCGACATTCGTAATTGGCTGTTTGATAGCGGATTATTGGCAGAATACCGGCCCGGCACCCTCACCATCAGCGTCGGAAACCTGACCGTTGGCGGAACGGGAAAAACACCTTTTATCGAATATTTGATTAAACGATTTGCCGCAATCGAATCTGCCGTGCCGTTTGAAACCGTTACCCTCAGCCGGGGATACGGTCGGCGCACAACCGGATTCCGACGCGCGGGCGATGCCGACACGGCCGAGACCATCGGCGACGAACCCCGCCAACTCTACCATAAATTTGGGCACCTGGCCGGGGTTTGCGTGGGCGAAAGGCGGGCCGATGCCATCCGGATAATTGAAAAATTGTATCCCCAGACAAAGCGAATTCTGCTCGATGATGCCTACCAGCACCGCGCCGTTCGGCCGCACCTGAACCTATTGCTGATGGATTATAACCGACCGTTTTATGCCGATTATCCCTTTCCGGCCGGGCGGCTGCGTGAACACCGACACGGGGCCAGCCGGGCCGATGCCATCATCGTGACCAAATGTCCTAATGATATACAACCAGCTGAAATACAAAAGATTACCGAAAAAATAATTCGGTGTGCCCGGCCTCACACCCCCATCTTTTTTGCCGAAATGCAATACGACCAGCCCGTGTGTGCCACCCTTCAGTCCCATAAAAGCCCGCGCGGGGTGGTGCTGGTGTCGGGTTTGGCCAATGCCGACCCGCTGGAACGCTATGTGCGGCAGGCATTTGAACTGCACTACCACCACCGCTTTGCCGATCATTGGGCCTACACCCGCGCCGACCTCGACCAGTTCCTGGCCACACTGCCACCGGGCGCGAGCCTGCTGACGACCGAGAAAGACTGGGTGAAACTCGATGCGCTGCTAACCCCCGCCGAACGGGCGACGCTGCCTTTTTTTTACCTGCCCGTTCGGATGGTTTTTCTGGGCGACGGCGAGCGGGCATTCGGGGCGTTTCTGGAAACGGCCATTCGTAAAATTTGTTAACCGGTGGGCTACCGTTCGCGCTGTTGGGCGAATTGACGTATTTTTGCCCCGATGAATCCACGTTTGAGGCTCTTTTTTCTTTTTCTGCTAATTGCCACCACGGGCCGGGCGCAGCAGTTTCCGGGTGGGGGGCAGCAGCCCAACGGTTTTCCGGGGGGCTTTGGCGGGCAACCGGGCCGACCAGGTGGCAGCACCGGCAGCAGCAGCAGCGGGGCCGGCATCGACGATTCCACGAAGGTTATTTACGGGCCGGCTTCTACCCGCTACTGGCTGGAGGATGACATCCTCAACAACCGCACGAAGCGCTACACCGTGGACACGACCATGGACGACGTTCACCGGTTTACCTACGTGCAGCGCAATCAGAACCAGTACCAGGATTTGGGTAATCTGGGCACGCCCATGCGGCCGGTTTTTGTGCAGATGCCCCAGCAATTAGGTGCCCAAACGGGTTATAGCGTGTTTTCGCCCTATGCCTACCCAACAATGGGCGTGAAATATTTCGATACCCGGTCGCCGTTCTCCGACATGTACCTGGCCCTGGGCGGACGCGATCAGAATATTTTGCGATTCGATTTCACGCAGAACATAAACCCCCGCTGGAATGCTGGTTTCAACGTGCAGCGCTTCACCTCGCAAAAGCAGTTTGGCACCAGCGGTTCCAACGATCCCTATAAACTGCTGGCCCAGAACTGGGGGTTTCTGGGCCACACCAACTACCGCACCAAAAACGATAAATACACGCTGCTGCTGCATTTTATCAATATGAACCACAGCCTCGACGAGCAGGGGGGCGTGTTGCCGGGTCAGCGCATTGGTGCCGGGGGCACGCCCATCCCGCTGCAGGACAACTACGAAGGCGATGCCCGGCTAACGGGGGGC
>JAYVAP010000418.1:0-3825 GCA_043750915.1 Spirosoma sp.
CGTTGTGCTGCGCGTGGTTCCCAACGTTGTTGTATTGCTTTCAGTGGCTGCTTTTTTAGCGGCTTTGGCGGCTCTTGCCGCTGCCATGCGGTCGGTAGCAGCGGGCTGAGCGGCTTTATCAGGTGTTGTGTTTGTTCCAGCGGCCGCTGCTTTCTGGGCTTTTTCGGCTTCTTTAGCCGCTTTTTTGTCAGCCTTAGCCTGCGCTTTGGCGGCCGCAGCATTGTCATCTTTATCGGTCTTCTTTTCCATTTTAGCAGCCTCTTTAGCCGCTTTTTTCTCGGCTTTGGCGGCTGCTTTTGCCGATGCGTCGGCCTCAGTCATTTCTTTTTTGGCCTTATTTTTCGGCGTTTTTTCACTTTGAGCCAGCCCATCAACGGCTATCAATAGGCCCAGGGCCAGACTGAGTACGGCAAGTATCCTTTTCATACGAACGTAGTTTTTTTTGGTTGATCGACCGCAACGCGTGCAATCGGGAGGAAATATGGTGTTAAAAATAGATAAACACCAATAAATCAGCCCAAATTTTTTGTGTATATTTGATAATAGTTCCGTGTAACAATGACTACAACCGACGCTTTCTCTGCCAAACAGCCACCGGCTATCCACCCCGACCTCCAAAGCCCGGCCGATTACCTGAAGCATTACTACGGCTACGACGTTTTTCGGCCCATGCAGGAAGCCATCATCGACACGGTTACCGGCGGGCGCGACACGGTTGTGCTGATGCCCACGGGGGGCGGCAAATCGGTTTGTTTTCAAATTCCGGCCCTGATGCTGCCCGGCATCACGGTGGTGGTATCGCCCCTGATTGCGCTCATGAAAGACCAGGTTGGGGCACTCCACCTAAACGGCATTCCGGCGGCTTTTTATAACAGCACCCAAACCAGCCGCGAGCAGCGCACCATTGAAGACGAATGCATCAGCGGCCAACTCAAACTCCTCTATGTATCGCCCGAAAAACTCCTGACCGAATCTTTTTTTACCTTTCTTAACCACGTTACGGTATCGCTCTTTGCCATCGACGAAGCGCATTGCATCTCCTCGTGGGGGCACGATTTCCGGCCTGAATACACGCAGCTGCACGTGCTCAAGCAGCAATTTCCGCACGTTCCCACAATTGCGCTAACCGCCACCGCCGACAAACTTACCCGCCACGACATTGCCACCCGGCTCGGCATGAACGACCCGGCGGTGTTCATCTCATCGTTCAACCGCCAGAACCTGAGCCTACAGGTGATGCCCGGCCAAAACCGCATTCAGCAGATTATCAGGCTACTCCAGCAAAAACCCGACACATCGGGCATTATCTATTGCCTGAGTCGCAAATCGACCGAGTCGCTGGCGGCCAAACTACAGGAGAAGGGGTTCAATGCGGCTTTCTACCACGCCAAAATGGACCCCGCCGACCGCTCGCGCACGCAGGAGGCTTTCCTGCGCGACGATGTTAAAATTATGTGCGCCACCATTGCCTTTGGCATGGGCATCGACAAGTCGAATGTGCGCTGGGTTATTCACTACAACATGCCCAAAAACATCGAAAGCTTTTACCAGGAAATTGGGCGGGCCGGACGCGACGGAGCGGCCGCCCAAACGGTTATGTTTTATAGCTTCGCCGATGTGGCCACCTACAAAGAGATGCTGTCCGAAAATAACCCGGCCAATTTGGGTTTGCAGTTGGCCAAGCTGGAGCGGATGCAGCAATATGCCGATGCCCACACCTGCCGCCGTCAGATTCTGCTATCTTATTTCTCGGAAGAGTTGCCCGAACCCTGCGGCAACTGCGACGTGTGCCGCGACCCGCGCGTTACGTTCGACGGCACGGTGCTGGCCCAGAAAGCCCTCTCGGCCATTGTCCGAACGGGCGAGCGGGTGCCCATAAACCTGCTCATCGACATCCTGCGCGGGTCGCGCAGCCAGGCCGTTATGCAGGGCGGCTACGATCAGATAAAAACCTACGGCGCGGGCCGTGATCTGCGCTTCGACGACTGGCGCAACTACCTGCACCAGCTAATCAACGTGGGCGTTATCGAAATTGCCTACGACCAGCACTACGCCCTCCGCCGGGGTATACTGGCCGATCAGGTGCTGAAGGGGGCGCGTAAAATTGATCTCGTCCGGCCCGACGATGCCCCAAAATTGGTGGTTGAGAAACCCAAAAGCCGGACAGAAGCCACGCGCGATGACCTGTTTGAGCAACTGCGGGTGCTGCGCAAAAAAATTGCCGACGAGCAAAACGTGCCGCCCTACGTTGTTTTTACGGACACAACGCTGGAAGACATGGCCCGGCAACGCCCGACAACCCCCGATGCCCTGCGCAGCGTGAGCGGGGTGGGCGAACGTAAGCTGCAGTTGTTTGGCCGGAAGTTTCTGGAAACCATTGTCGCCTACGTTGGCGAGCGGGGCAACCTGCCCGAACCAACGCCCAAACCCGCCCCCAAACCCAAAGGCTCGACCCAGCTGGCCACGCTGGAGCTGTTTAACCAGGGCCTGAGCTTAACAGAGATTGCCACCGAGCGGCAACTCACGACGGGTTCTATTGCCAATCATCTCGTTCAGCTGGCACCGGCCCATCAGTTGGACCTGGAAGCCATAACGGCAACGGTTGTCAGCCCCACCGAGCGGTTGGCCATTGAAGGGGCCATTCGCGCGGTGGGTATGGCAGAGGGCCGCCTGAAAGGTGTATTTGATTATTTAGAAGGCCAGTATGATTATGGGAAACTGACCCTCGTGGCCACCCTCTTCCGCGAATAAAATCCTACTTCCGGGCGGACCGTTGGATAATTCCCAGAATTAGGGTTTGGTATCTAACAGATAATCAGCTAAATTCGTGTTCTGGTGGATGACAAACCCGCGATTGTCGTGCGGGTTTTGTTGTCTTATGTGCAACACAAATACCAATGTTTTGATCAAAGAAGTTAGTTTTTCATTGCTCATGGCGGCCCTCAGGCCCAGCCTGGCCTCCTCAGCCCTGGCGGCGCCGGTGCCCCGTTTCCCCTTTTTTGGGGCCGATACGAGCCGGGCACTGCCGCCGGTAGCGGGTGCGCTGGATACGCCCGCCCAGTTAGTAGCCGACTCGGCAAAGCGCGTTTTTCCCATTTATTTCTGCGGAGAGGAAGTCCCCGTTAATGAGCCGCGTGTATCGCGCCGGTGGCTGCAAACGCTCCGCACCTATGGTGCCCAACAAGAGTGCCTGTTTGACCTGCGCCGACGGGCATCAACCTTTTTTCCGCTGATCGACCCCATTCTTCGGAAACATAAAATCCCGCGCGATTTCCGGTTTATTCCGCTGGCCGAAAGTGCGCTCATCAACGACTGCGTGTCGCCCAGGGGTGCATCGGGCTACTGGCAGCTGATGCCCGGCACCGCCCGCGAACTTGGCCTGACGGTGAACGGCAATGTGGACGAGCGCTATAATCTGCAAAAAGCAACGGTGGCCGTTTGCCGGTATCTACACCAGCTTTATCGGCAACTGGGATCGTGGACGCTGGTGGCTGCGGCTTACAATGGCGGCATCACGCATGTGCAAAACCGGATGCAGCAGCAGGGCCAAACGAACTATTACCGCCTGCATTTGCACCGCGAAACAAGCCACTACCTGTTTCGGATTCTGGCCTACAAAGAGCTGCTTAGCAACTCCCGCCAGTATGCAGTATTGCTGCGCGGCTCCACCATTGAGCAGCTGACCAAGCCACTGCCAACCTGGAAAAAGTCGCTGGCTTTGCCCAAAAAGATCAAGGATTCGCCCACAATTGAGCTGATCGACGATGAATACACGGACCCCACCTGGGGACCCCGCCCCAACACGGCCCTGACCAGAACCCCCTC
>JAYVAP010000419.1:0-6990 GCA_043750915.1 Spirosoma sp.
AAAATACTAATTCTCATAAAGTCACTAATTAATTGCTTTAGTTATACTTAAACAGCAAATATACGATAATTACTTGGTTATCAAAAGAAAACAAGTCTATTGTCTTACTGACTAACAATAATGGCAACTCCGCGTTCTGTTCAGCATCATTACTTAACAATCAATGTCAAAATTTTACACCAAATATTTTAACGGCTTTTCACTATTTAGATACGGATCAGAATGGCACAATTAGTAGCGGTGAACAGGGAACGGTTGGGACTTGGGTATTTCGGTTTCTTTATAAGAGTCCGACATGTAACTCAACGCAAAATCCCAGTGCCTATATTTCATATAACGGCTCCACCTTTTTGTCAGCATGGCAAGCATCAGATTTTGCTTTATTACGCATGAATCAACGGCCAAACTCTATCACGAATATCAAATATTTGGGCTGGTCTCGTTCAACGTCCTTACCAACAGGAGTAACAGGTATACATCATCCACGAGGAGATGTAATGAAAATTACGACGGCAAACGCAGCTCCTGAACGAGCGAATGGCAATATATCTCTAAGCCCTTCTATAGTTCCCGGAAGCATTCACTGGGTGGTTAGCTGGAATCAGGGTGTTACGGAACCTGGTTCTTCAGGTTCCCCTATTTTCGATAATCAAACGCATAGAATTATTGGTCAGTTATCAGGTGGACCATCCGGTTGTGGAAATTCTAATCAAAAGGATGCTTATGGACGATTTGACGCTTCTTGGGATGGCGGTGGAACTTCTACAACTCGACTTCGTGATTGGTTAGATCCAACTAACATAGGGACTATGGACTTAGCTTCCACGGCTATCCCTTCCGTTTCCGGTCCCAACTTCTTCTGCACAACGGCCCAGTTTGTCCTGAACGACGCTCCCCCCGGTGCGCCCGTAACCTGGTCGGTTAGTCCGTCAACGAGTATATCGCCTTCGTCGGGTTCGGGTACAACGGCCAACATTACTTTAGGACCCAATGGCAATATTGGTGTCGATGCAACCATCACCTTTTTTGTAGGCTGTGCACCGGCGGGGCCGGTTTCCTATAATTTCCACGCCGGCGATTATAGCGTGCAGAATTATCCCATAACGGGGCCTGCCAACGCAGGCTGCAACCAAAACGTTTCTTATTCAGCGCCATCGCTGCCCGGTGCCACCTCCTATATCTGGAACTGGTCCAACTCGGGCTGGACCTATCAAAGCGGACTGAACTCACCTAACCTAACGCTCAAAACCAACAATTCGAGTGGTACGGTTGCCCTGCGGGTGGGTGCCTGCGGGGGTCAGGGTGGCGGACCGGCAACGCTGTTTACGAGTGTTAGCGGCTGTTTTGCCCGTGCCACCGTCTACCCCAATCCGGGCAGCCAGCTTATTCAGGTTGAGTTTGAGCAGACCGATGTGGCCGGGTTGCTGCCGGGCGAGATAATTCTTTACAGCGAAGGATCGACAAAGCCCCTGCGCACTATCAACATGGGCGAAGTATTCAGCCGGAAAGCCTTCCGGGAGGGCAACAAAGTAGATATCGACGTGCGCGATTTGCCCCGGGGTGTCTATTATATTCACCTGATTCCTTTGCCAGCGCAAAAAGCCGAAGTAGAACGTATTCGGCTGCTGTTGAATTAAATGGCCCTGCCCGCTTCCGAAACCGCAGCCAGCCGCCCCAATTTGGGACACTGGCTGCGGTTTTTTTGATATTTAGACAATTGTACAATTTTGTGGAACACGTTCCGCTCCACAACCGCCCGCGCGGTTCATCCCAGCCATAAATGGACAGGGCTTTCTTGAAACCTTGTCGTAAGCCATAGTCAGCGTACCTTTACGCCATGAGCCGCCTTTAACAGCCCTACTATGAGTGTTGCAGAAGCTTTCGGTGCAGTAGCCAGCAGTTTTGCCCAAATGGCTCCGCACAAAATTATTGCGATCAAGGCACCTCACTCCATGTCTATACGGGTTGAAGAGTTAGTGCTCCGAAAAAAAGAGGGCATTCTATCAGACGAAGAACTAATTGAGTTAGAGCGTTTCCTGGCACTTGATTTATTTATCAGCCTGACAAAAGCGCGTGCCCGAACACTGCTGAAGGCATGAGACGAGCAATCCCGGCCAAAATCCGTCGGTTGGTAGCTGAACGGGCCAGCCATCGTTGCGAATACTGTCATATGCACGAAGAAGACATGTTCCTGTCGTTTGAGATTGACCATGTAGTGAACAACAAGCACGGTGGCGGCAACGAAACTGACAATCTGGCTTACGCGTGTCCACATTGCAATAGTCACAAGGGATCCGATCTGACAACTTTTCTGGATTGTTACGATGATATTGTTAGTCTGTTCAACCCACGAAAACACGAATGGACGGACCACTTCGCTATTTTCAATGGTGAAATCAGGGCCAAAACCAGAATTGGGCAAGGCAGTGTAAAACTGTTCCGCTTTAATGAGCCTGATTTAGTTGTCCTTCGCCAAATTCTGATGCAGTTAGGGCGATACCCTTAGTGGATAATCCGCAAGCTGTACCTTTACGCCATGAACCGCAACCTGTTCGACAGCCTGAATTTTGCCGCCAAACTAACGCCTAAACGCGTCTGGAACGCCCTGAAAGTGGTTTATAGCTACTATGCGTCGCGCCGGGCGGGCAAAGCTGTTCAACGCGGCCTGCCGATGTCGGTGTCGTTTGAGCCTACCACCAGCTGCAACCTGCGCTGCCCCGAGTGCCCCAGCGGGCTGCGCTCTTTTACGCGGCCAACCGGAATGCTCGGCGAAGACCTCTACAAACGCACCATCGACGAGTTGCACCAGACGCTGCTGTACCTGATTTTTTATTTCCAGGGCGAGCCTTACCTGCATCCGCAGTTTCTGGAACTGGTGCGCTACGCCACCGACCGCAATATTTATACCGCCACCAGCACCAACGCGCACTACCTGACCGATGCCAACGCCCGCAAAACGGTGGAGTCGGGGCTGGACCGGATTATTATTTCTATCGATGGCACCACCCAGGAAACCTACCAGCAATATCGCGTGGGCGGCAAGCTGGAAAAGGTGCTGGAAGGCACCAAAAACATCATACGCTGGAAAAAAGAACTTAAATCCCGCACGCCCCACGTGGTGTTTCAGTTTCTGGTGGTGAAGCCCAACCAGCACCAGATTGCCGAAGTCCGCCAGCTGGCCCGTGACCTCGGCGTGGACGAAGTGGGGCTGAAAACGGCTCAGATTTATGACTATGAACATGGCTCAGACCTCATTCCAACGCTCGATCAGTATAGCCGCTACGCCCCGCAGCCCGACGGCACTTACCAGATAAAAAACGGCTTCGGTGATCATTGCTGGAAAATGTGGCACTCCTGCGTGATCACCTGGGACGGCTTGGTGGTGCCCTGCTGTTTCGATAAAGATGCCCACCACCGGATGGGCGATCTACAAACCGAGTCCTTCACAAAGCTGTGGCAGGGTGCAGCCTACAACCAGTTTCGGCAGACCCTGCTCCGCTCCCGCTCCGACATTGAGATGTGCAAAAACTGCACCGAAGGAACGCGGGTGTGGGCCTGAGCAAAAAAAAATAGGACAGGCTTTTTGTCATGCCTGTCCGCCTGTTTTCCCACTTTTTGGGCCACTCCACTTTCTTTTGTGAAACATTCCGTGGAACATTTCTTGCTTTCGTGAAAACTAACCGGCATCTTTGGTGCTGCAACGCACAGACCCATGGGTAAAGTCATTGCTATCGCCAACCAAAAGGGGGGCGTCGGTAAAACTACGACAACAATCAATTTGGCCGCCAGCCTGGCCGCCCTCGAATTTCAAACGCTCATCGTTGATGCTGACCCACAGGCCAACTCAACGTCGGGCCTGGGCTATAACCCCAAAGAAATTGAGAACAGCATTTATGAATGTATGGTAGAAGGGGTTCGACCCCAGGATGCCATCATTCAAACGGATTTCCCGAATCTGAATCTGCTCCCCTCGCACATCGACCTCGTTGGGGCCGAAATCGAGATGATCAACCTGCAGAACCGGGAAGACAAGATGAAAGATGTCCTCGACGGCATCCGCGACGACTATGACTTTATCATCATCGACTGCTCGCCCTCGCTGGGCCTGATCACCATCAACAGCCTCACGGCGGCTGATTCGGTCATCATTCCGGTGCAGTGCGAGTATTTTGCGCTCGAAGGGTTGGGGAAACTGCTCAATACCATCAAAATTATCCAGTCGCGGCTAAACCCAAACCTGGCCATCGAAGGCATTCTGCTAACGATGTATGATTTGCGCGTGCGGCTGTCGAATCAGGTGGTGGGCGAAGTAACGAGCCATTTCCAGCAAATGGTGTTCAGCACGATTATTCCGCGCAACATCCGGCTGAGCGAATCGCCCAGTTTTGGCGTGCCCGCCCTGGCGCAGGATGCCGACAGCAAGGGCGCGGTTAGTTACCTGAACCTGGCCCGCGAAATTCTCATCAAAAATGGCCTGATGCCCCAGGAAGTGTAATACGGGCAGCCCCCGTTTGGATGGTAGACAGCGCGGGATTCTGCCCGCATTACCCGTATGGACAACGCAAATACCAAAGCACCGACGAAAAAAATGATTGGACTGGGCCGTGGCCTGGGTGCTTTGCTGCACGACAGCGAAGCGGTGAACCGGCAAAACAAAACGTCGCCCTTTGAAACCATCAGCACGATGAGCGAAATCGGGCTCTCGCTGATCGAAACTAATCCCTTTCAGCCCCGGACCCGCTTCGACGAGGAAGCCTTGCAGGAACTGGCCGACTCCATCCGAACGCAGGGCATCATTCAGCCCATCACCGTTCGGCAACTCGGCAAAGAACGCTACCAGCTCATTGCGGGCGAACGGCGCCTGCAGGCCTCCAAAATTGTTGGGCTGACCCACATTCCCGCCTATGTGCGCACCGCCAACGACCAGCAGATGCTGGAGATGGCCCTCATCGAGAACATTCAGCGCGAAAACCTCAACGCCATCGAAATTGCCCTCAGCTACCAGCGGCTCATTACCGAGTGCAGCCTGAAGCAGGAGGAACTGGGCGAACGCGTGGGCAAAAACCGCACAACGGTCAACAACTACATCCGGCTGCTGAAACTGCCGCCCGTGATTCAGGCCTCCCTGCGCGACAATAAAATCTCGATGGGCCACGCCCGTGCCATCATCAACATCGACAACCCCGACCACCAGATCCGGCTCTTCAACCGGGCCGTGGACGAAGAATGGTCGGTGCGCCGGGTAGAAGAAGCCGTGCGCAACCTGACCGACGAAGTAGACCAACCCAGCTCCAACCGGCGCGTTACGCTGCCCCGCCAGGAAATGCGCAGCCTACAGTTTAAGCTCTCGTCGATGTTTGGCACCAAAGTGTCGATTAAAGCCGACGAAAAGCATAACGGGGAAATCAAAATTCCGTTCACATCGCAGGAAGAGCTGGCCAAAATCCTGGACCTGCTGAACTCCCCCGCCTAATTGTGTTAACGTATCTTAACGGGCTGGGGCAGCGGGCCAGAAAACGGGTCGCCGAACGTTATTGGGATATGAACCCATTTGCGCACCTGCTCGTGGTGGCTTTGCTGGCTGCGGGGCCGCTGTTTGCCCAGCAACCGGCCCTGGCACCCGCCCCAACACCGGCAGCCGTCGATTCCACGCAACCGGCACGCCCGGCAATGACCCTGGCCGATACGGCATCGCTGGCCATCAGCAACGACACCACCCAGGTGACCCCGAAGCAGCAGGCCGCCATCCGAAAAATTATTCCCCGTCAGGCCACCATCCGGTCGCTGATGCTGCCGGGTCTGGGGCAAATCTACAACCGGCAATACTACAAACTACCTTTTATTTATGGCGGGTTTGGGGCCATCGGCTACTATTTTATGCATTATCGGGGCCTTGCCTTAGAAGCCGAGAATGGCTACCGTGCCCTGCTTTATGGCTTACCAACGCAGTATATTACGCTGGGTCCGGAGAGTTCAGTGCCCGACTATATCAGGTATCCTGTATCGCTCAACGAAAAAGTTGATCAGGTAATTATCGGCAAGGGCGTATTTCGGTCGACCACGCAGGCGAAAAGCGCGTACGATTTTTACCGGCGTATGCGCGACCTGAACGTCATTCTGGCGTTTGTTTTATATGCCGTGAGTGCCGTGGAAGCCAACGTGGCGGCCCACCTGAAAACGTTCGACCTGTCGGACGATATTTCCATGCACGTTGGGCCAACCGTGATGCCCATGCCCGGAACAGGACTCGTGCCGGGTGTGCGGGTGGCCCTGACGTTTAAATAAAGCAACATGAATATTCTGCTCCTCGGCTACGGCAAAATGGGGAAAACCATTGAGCAAACCGCCCGCGAACGGGGTCACCACATTGCGGGCCGTATATCAATCGATAATGTGGCTGATCTGGACCGGATTCAGCCCGCCAATGTCGACGTGGTTATTGAGTTCAGTTCGCCTGAGTCGGCGGTCTCTAACCTGACCCATTGCTTTGAGCGGGGCTGGCCGGTGGTATGCGGCACAACGGGCTGGCTCGATCACCGCGCCGACATGGAAGCCCTTTGCCGCAGCCGGGAAGGGGCCTTTTTCTACGCGTCGAACTACAGCATCGGGGTCAATCTATTCTTTCGACTCAACAAAACGCTGGCGCAGTTCATGCACAACTACCCGTCTTATCAGGTGTCGATGACCGAAATTCATCATACCGAGAAGAAAGATGCGCCCAGCGGCACGGCCATCACCCTGGCCGAAAGCCTGCTGGAACACCTGCCCCACAAACAACGGTGGGTTGTTCGGGAAACCGACGATGCACTGGCGGGGCCTGTCCGGGACGATGCCATCGTTATCGACTCGGTGCGACAGGGCGTGGTGCCCGGCACGCACACCATCCGGTACGATTCGCCCGTCGACTGCATCGAGATTTCGCACGTGGCCCACAGCCGGACTGGGTTTGCGCTTGGTGCCGTGGTTGCCGCCGAGTGGCTCGCGGGCCGC
>JAYVAP010000420.1:0-4126 GCA_043750915.1 Spirosoma sp.
CTTGAAGCTGTTCCATAGACGGTTATTTACAGTGCCTCCGGTAACAAATCAATACCAAGGACCAAATCATGACACATGCCCCGGGTTAATGGCCTGGAAACGCTGCTGATGCTCAAAGCCAATCCGGCCCTGCGGCACATTCCAACGGTGATGATCTCGACGGCTGCCGAACCCGGCCAGGTGGCAACTGCCTACCAAAGCGGCATCAGCAGCTACATTCAAAAGCCCACATCCACGCTCGAATTAAGCCAGATTGCGCAGGCACTCAAGGTTTGTTTTCTGGATAATGCCGTGGGGCAGGGTGCCGGTATGCCAAAGAGCAGCCTCCTGAAGAAAGATACCATCAGCTGAGCTTCCCGAAGGCCCATTGTTCGACTGCCGGGCCTGCCACACACCTTCAACTAACTGATCATTAACAATAAAACCGTTTTTTTGTTAGGTTGTTAAGCCATCTGCAATCTGCCTGGCAGCCTGTTACCTATGAAGTCCGGCACAAATAATCCAGCAATACCTTTTCTTACCGGCGATGGCGAGATGAGTAACCTCATGCGGCAGTTCGACTGGGCAGACACCGCCCTGGGCAGCCCCGATCAATGGCCCCAAAGCCTGCGTACTATCCTGAGCGTGATGCTGCCCGCAAAGTTTCCCATGATGTTGTGGTGGGGCCCTGATCTGATCCAGTTTTATAACGATGCTTACCGCCCTGCTTTGGGCAACAGTGGCAAACATCCGGATGCGATGGGGCAGCGGGGCGAAATTTGCTGGCCCGAAAGCTGGTCCGATATGAAGCCGCTCATTGATGAGGTGATGGCCGGGGGAGAGGCCACCCGGAATCAGGATCAGTTGATGCCCATTTACCGCAATGGACAAATGCAAACCGTTTACTGGACCCATAGCTACAGCCCCGTTTTGGGCGAGACGGGCGAGGTGGCGGGCACGCTGGTTGTTTGCCAGGAAACCGCCCGGCACGAAGTTGCCGCCCGGCGGGAGCGCATTCAGTTTGTGGATACTGACCATGATGGGGCAGCCATACAGGCCTATCCGCAAATTGCCATCGGGGAAGCCTACCTCCAGCATATTCTCAGGCGGGCAGCCGTCGGCATTGCCGTTTTTAGGGGACCGGATTTGGTTATTGAGCTGGCTAACCCCGCCATTTGTATACTGTGGGGGCGCACAGAAGCGGAAGTGCTGGGCAAATCCCTGTCTGAGGCTATGCCCGAAGTGATTGAGCAGGGGTTCGATATGTTGCTCACCAACGTGATGCAAACGGGGAAAGCCTTTGTGGGCAAGGAAGTACCGGTCCTGCTCGACCGCAACAACCAGTCTGAGACGGTCTATTTCGATTTTGTATATGAGCCGCTGACGGATATCGACGGGCAGGTGCAGCGCGTTTTGACAACGGCAAGCGACGTTACCGAACGGGTGAAGGTCCGGCAGCAGGTAGAAGACAGCGAGACCAACCTGCGGGCACTATTTGAGCAGGCCCCCGTGGCCATTGCCATTCTGCGCGGACCCGAACTGACCTATGAACTGGCTAACCAACAGTATCTGAGCATAATAGGCCGAAACCTAACCCATAATCTGATTGGCAAGCCCCTTTTAGTTGCATTGCCCGAACTGCATGGTCAGGGAATAGACACCCTCATACGGCAAGTGATGCGCAGCGGTAAAACTTTTACCGCCCACGAGATGGCCGTCGATCTAATAAAAAATGGCCAGCTCGAAAAATGTTTTTTTACTTTTGTATATGAACCCCTGCGGAGTGCCGCCCAACCTAATGCGGCCCGGCCTAATGCGGCCCAGCGGAGTGCTGATGGCGGAGTGCTGACGGGCCAGATTTCCGGCGTGTTTATTGTGGTTATCGAAGTGACCGATTCGGTGCTGGCCCGTGGACAGGCTGAACAACTGCTGGTGCGGGAACGGGAACTGAACGACCTCAAATCGAACTTTGTCACGCTGGCATCGCACGAGTTTCGCACCCCCATGGGTACCATTCTCTCGTCGGCATCGCTGATTGGGCGCTACAACGGGCCGGACGAGGGCGACAAACGTGAGCGGCACGTGCAACGGATTAAATCGGCGGTGCATAGCCTGACGGGCCTACTCAACGATTTTCTGTCGCTCAGCCAGATGGAGCAGACAACCATGCACGGCCAGCCCAGGCCAATGGATATCAGCCTGTTCTGCCACGAAGTTATTGAGGATATGCAGGGCATAATCAAACCCGGTCAGCAAGTGATTTATCAGCACCTGGCGGGCGAAGTGGTGGTGTCGCTCGACGGGCAAATGCTGAAAAATATTCTGATTAACCTACTGGTGAATGCCAGTAAATATTCGGCCGATGAAAAGGAAATTGAACTGGCAACGGTTGTTCAGGATCATCAATTGCTGATAACGGTGAAAGACCAGGGCATTGGCATTCCCGATGCCGATAAAGACAAGCTCTTTATCAACTTCTTCCGCGCCCGCAACGCCATTCATGTGTCGGGCACGGGCCTGGGTCTTTACGTGGTTAAACGCTACGTAGACCTGCTGGGCGGCACCGTCACTTTCACCAGCGAACAGGATTCGGGCACCACCTTTACCGTGCAATTACCATTGTCGCCACTGCCGCCGGTATAACAATCAGTTTGGGGAGCACTATAAACCATATGAAAACCATTTTAGTAATCGAAGATACCCTGGAGATGCGCGAAAACATCTCCGAAATTCTTCAGTTGGCCCCTTACGAAGTCGTGCAGGCGGCCAACGGCAAACAAGGCATTGAACTGGCCCGCAAAACCCGCCCGGACCTGATTCTGTGCGATATCATGATGCCCGATCTCGACGGTTTTGGGGTGCTGCACATTCTGGGGAAAGACCCCGTTATGTCCGACATACCGTTTATTTTTCTGACGGCTAAAGCCGAAACCGATGACTTCCGCTTTGGCATGAACCTCGGCGCGGATGATTACCTGACCAAACCCTTCGACGACCTCACGCTGCTGAATACGGTGGAAATGCGGCTCCGCAAAGGGCAGCGTGGCCAGCCCGATTTGGCCACCAATCCGGTCGGACTTGCCAACCTGACCCGTGCCATTCTCAACAAAGAAGACACCCACCCATCGCTGTGCGAGAACTATCCAACCACGCAGTTTAACCGCAAACACCGGCTGTTTGTGGCCGGTGGCCTGCCAACAGCCCTGTACTTTGTTGGCCGGGGGAAAGTCAAACTCTTTAAAACCGACGCAGCCGGTAATGAATACATCACGGCATTATGTGGCAAGGGCGATTTTGTGGGCTACCTCGCCCTGCTCGAAGAAACGGCCTACACCGAAACCGCCGAACTGCTCGATGATGCCGAAATCTGCACCATTCCTAAAGACGATTTTCTGGCCTTAGTCTATCACAACCAGGAGGTAGCCAACTCGTTTATCCGGCTGTTGGCGGGCGACGTGACCGAGCACCACGAACGGCTGCTGAAACTGGCCTATCAGTCGGTGCGCAAACGGGTGGCCGAGGCACTGCTCATGTTTCAGCGCAAATTTTATCCGCAGCCCGCCCTGCCCGTCGATGCCCCGACCCCCAACACCTCTCTGCCCATGATACTCTCCCGCGAAAACTGGTCGCACTTAGTGGGCGCATCCACCGAAACGGTTATCCGCATTCTGAGCGATTTGCGGGTCGAGGGTTTGATCGAAATCACGGCGAGCCAGATTACCCTCCTCAATATTGAAAAACTAAGCCACATTAAACGCTGATGGTGTTGGCGGCAATACAGTTGTCAATGTAGCCTGTTCTGCCATCGACGGCGTGGCCCGGTTTCTATGAATTTTTACGCAACTTCATCAACAATTACCCGCGTTCTTTTTATGCCATCTCATAACCGGTATCAGCAGCAGGCCTTTACGGCATTCTACGATGCCTACGCGCCTAAGCTATGGGGGCTTATTCAGGTAGCTAACCTACCCGCTGCCCAGTCGGAAAAGATTCTGGCCAGTACGCTCATTAATGCGTGGCGGCACCCCGACCAGCACAAATGCCTTGAAGAAGGGTCGATTTGCTGGTTAATTGGCCTGGCTCATGCAGCTGGCCTGCCAGTGACCACGCTGAAATTCGTTTTCAAAAAAAACGGGTAAGTAATCCG
>JAYVAP010000421.1:0-2261 GCA_043750915.1 Spirosoma sp.
GTCAAAATATCAGGAAATTAGGGCTACGTCAGGTGGCCTATGGTCTCGTTTCTTCGGATTCAGGGACAAGCTCCCGGCTTTAGCCGGGGGTATCTGACAAATGGTTTTGTTTAGATGGAAGTAAAACCTGACAACGAAAGAAAGATAGATGAGTATTTCTACTTATTCAAATCTGCTGATTATTTATGTCAAATCCAATCGGATGACACTGTTGGTAATGAATTGGTAATACAACAAAGCCCGGCGCATCAAAATGGCCGGGCCTTGTTGTGTGGAATCAGGCGTTGTGCTAACGTGCACAATCAGCCACTATACCAACTGCAACTCTTCAATTACGCGCTGCACCTTGGCCTTCAGCTGCGCATACGTAGCCGCGAAGGCTTCCGGGCTTTCGAGCGGCTCCACCACGCTGACGTAAAACTTTATTTTTGGTTCGGTGCCGCTCGGTCGGGCCGATACTTTGGTGCCGTCGGCGGTGAAAAACTGGAGTACGTTCGAGGCTTCGATACCCATACTGCCCGACACAATAACAGAGACTTCCCCCGCTGCATCGGTACGGGTCAGGGCCTGGTAGTCATCGATACGCACTACAGGCGAGCCGGCAATTTCGTGGGGTGGGTTAGCCCGGAAAGTGGCCATCATTTGCTGAATGGCTTCGGCTCCTTCACGGCCTTTTTTGGTCAACGACACGAGCGATTCATAATAAAACCCGTTTTCCTGGTACATCGCCATCAAGAGATCGAACAGGCTCAGGCCCCGGTCTCTGGCCGCAGCCGTCAGTTCGGCAATCATGGCGCAGGAGGCAATGGCATCTTTGTCGCGCACGAAATCGCCGATGAGGTAGCCGTAGCTTTCCTCGCCCCCGGCAATGAACTGCTCCTTGCCTTCGAGTTCACGAATCACTTCGGCAATGTATTTAAAGCCGGTCAGGGTGTTGTAGCAGGCAACGCCATAACGTTCGCACATCCGGTCGATAAGATCGGTGGTAACAATGGTTTTGGCTACAAACTCCTTGCCCGTCAGCTTGCCCGCGTCGCGCCAGGCATTGAGCAGGTAATAAATAAGGAGACTGGCCATCTGGTTGCCGTTGAGCAGCTCAAAGGCACCCTGCTGGTTGCGGGCACCCGCGCCCACACGGTCGGCGTCGGGGTCGGTGGCCAGAATAAGGTCGGCGTTCAGCTCGTTGGCCAGGTCGAGGGCGAGTTGCATGGCCGCCCGCTCTTCGGGGTTGGGCGACTTCACGGTCGGGAAGTTGCCATCGGGCACGGCCTGCTCGGCCACAATGTGCACATTGGTGAACCCGATTGCCTCCAGTGCGCGGGGCACCATGGTGATGCCGGTGCCGTGGATGGGCGTATAAACGATGTTCAGGTCGGCCTGCCGCGCAATAACGCCCGGATTGACGACGTTCGACCGGATGCGTTCGATGTAGGGTGCGTCGATGGCTTCGTCGATGAGGTGAATGCGCTCGGTCACCCCTTCAAACCGGATGGCATCGACGGAGGTAATCCGGGCCACTTCGGCAATGATACCTTTATCGTGCGGAGACACCACCTGCCCGCCATCGTTCCAGTATACTTTATAGCCGTTATATTCGGGCGGGTTGTGCGAGGCCGTAACCACAATGCCGCTCTGGCAACCCAGCTGCCGGATGGCAAAGGAAAGCTCGGGCGTGGGACGCAAGTCGCTGAAGAGATAAACTTTTATGCCGTTGGCCGAAAAAATATCGGCTACCAGCCGGGCAAACTCCGGACTCATCCGTCGACTGTCGTGGGCAATGGCGACGCTGATATCCTGATTGGGGAAGGCTTCATTTATGTAATTGGAAAGTCCCTGCGTGGCGGCTCCAACGGTATAGCGGTTCATGCGGTTGGAGCCAACGCCCAGCACCCCCCGCAGTCCGCCCGTGCCAAATTCAAGGTCGCGGTAAAAAGCATCGGTCAGCTCGGCGGTGTTGCCGGTGTCGAGCAGGTTTTGAATGATGGCTTTGGATTCGGCATCGTAGGGGCCGCTGAGCCATTGGTCGATGCGTTGCTGGGTAGCCGCATCAAGGGGTGGGATGGTCATGGGGTTGATTGGGGAGATTATCGGTAGTATGCTGCTTTCGCAAATATCATCGTCCTGATTGAAAAATTAACGTGAGTAAGTCAAAAAACCGTTGGCAGTCAGGTCTTCATCCAATTCGTCCCAATGAATTCCGTATCCGTCGGCAACCAATTCATATCGGTTTCGTTGCTCAGCAGTAGCCTGTTGCAACCGGG
>JAYVAP010000422.1:0-4657 GCA_043750915.1 Spirosoma sp.
ATCGGCGCAGGGCCGCCTGTGCGGTCCGATTAATAACACCATTCGGCAACGGTTTAGCCGACTGGTAAGAAAAACGCTGTCTTTTTCCAAAAAAGAATATATGCTCAATCTTCATTTTAAGCTTTGGGCATATTATTACAATTTGAGTGTCGTCAGTTAAAATTTAACACTACCACTTATCTAACTCGACGGTCACACAAGTGATCTGCTCGTCTAAGGGTTCACCTGATTCATTGCGATGGCCCCAACTGTATGGTAATCTAAAGCCGGGAAAATGTTATTGGTTAAGATCCCGATGCAATAAATCCGATCCAGGCGATTGTAATCAAAGTTTCCCTTTTTGCACTATGGAATTAAATTTAGGGAAGGCGTAAAACTTCATGCGCTGAAAGAAGTAGGGCGCATCGGGGTCATTCAGATTGATACGCATGGTGCAAATTTACGAAATTGTTCGCTCAGATGTCCGGAAGAGGGCGAATACACGAAATAGTAAGTCAAAAACACACTACGTCAGATACGCCAAAGATCAGCTGGTTCGGCTGGTCTTTGGCTATAAAGATTATGCTGCGAATTCTTTAGTTTTTGTGAATCCAGGCTTCTGCCCCCGCCAGTTCACTAACGGCACCTGCACTGGCAACTGCTTCCTCCCGAATGGCCGAACCCGAAGCAGCTACCTTGTATAACTGCCCTTTCTGGGTGGGAGCCATCACAAAGGCATCGGCATAGCCGGCTTTGCGCAGCTGGCGTTTTAGCTTCAGGGCATTGCGTCGGCTCGAAAAACTACCCGCAATAACCGTAAAATACGGCGTAGTACGGGCCGGTTGATCCGCTGAAATGGTCTCTGCCGGTGGTGTCGGTGTTGTGACTATTTGTTGAATGGGAGCCGAAGTGGGAACCACCGCACTGGCTTCCGGTGCCTTGACAGCTGTTGCGGGTGAGGCCGGTATGGGTGGGGCTACCGTGGTCGAAATGGCTGATCTAACCGTTTTTTGCTCAACCAGGCGGTCTAATTGCCCCAACAGGGCAGACGAAGTCCGCAGCAACGCGCCCGGATCGAGGCTGCTTTGCTGAGGTTGCCCCGGCCGAATCACGGAAAAATAGCTAACAAACCCCAGGGAGCCAATCAGCAGGGCCGCAGCGGCCACGCGCCAGTAGGGCCGCGACCGAATAAGTGGCATCAGCGTCGTTTCCGGGTCGCGCACCAAAACCGGCCCTATAGCCATTGGCGCGGGACTGATAACAACCGGGTCGAGGGCCTGTATCGTCAGCGAATGGGCCGAAATTGCACTCATGCCGTAGGAATCGCCGAAGAAATTGTGGCGGAGACTCGGTTCAAATTGTAGTTTCTGCTCGTCGTTTTGGGTGAACGTGCCAACTCCGTCGATCTCAAACCGGTCTGTGTCCACTACCTGACGGCGCAGCTCGTCCACGAACTGACTGATATACCGTTGGGCACCCTCGCGCGTAACCGGCTCGTGGAGCATGATGTAATTGGCCAGAATGCCATCGTCGACACGCAGTGCTTCGTTGAAGGCAACGCGTTTGCGGGGGGGCAAAAACAGGCCGCTCGATTCCGTAAAAGAAGCTGGCTGGTAGTGGGTCAGAAAAGCACCCAACGCGGGCACCACCACGCAGTCATACTGGTACAGCAGTTTTTTGAGGTAGTCGTTTACGGAAGCCATAACGGGATGGAGCGGTGATTTGGCAGAGACAGTTCAGAAGGAATAACTGATTCCTCCCAGAAAGTTAAGCCCCTGCTGCTGATAATACAAATACCGCTGGTAGTTCTGCCCGAAAATATTATTCAGCGATACAAACGCCGAGACTTGTTTTCCTAAGAAATAGTCAATTTTCAAGTTTGCGTCGTAGATGGGTTTTAGGGTATAGGTGACGCTGGAGACGGTATTTCGGTTTTTGATGCCCTCGTAAAAGTACAAATCGGCCGTGACGAATAATTTTTTGTTGAGCGTATACGAATTTGTCCACGTACCGGCCACGCGCGGGCGGCCCCAGGCTTCGGGGAGCCGCTCGAGGTCGTAGCGAAAAAAGTCGGCCCTGAGCGTCGACCGGAATTTGTCTTTCAGGGCGTAGCCCAGCTGTCCCGATATCGTGAGCACCCGCGTGGTGCCGGTATCGTATAAAACGGCAAACTTTGTGGTATCGGTAGCACCGTTGTTAAACGCGGAGAAGTTGTTGTAGCGGGCGTAGGAAACTTTGCCTTCGTAGGAGAACCCGCCCCCCAACGCGCCCTTCGATCCACCATAAATATCGAGCGACTTAACGGTGTTAGATAAAGCCACTTCGGGCGCAAGCCATTTATTGTCAGCCAGAAACGAACGCAGCGTGTTGCGGTTGATGTCGCCATCGACCCCGGCAAAGAAGTGAATGCCCGCCACCGGTGCCAGGTCAATGTCGACCACCGGAAACGCCCGGGTGTTGTTGATGCCCGGTCGTTTGCCGCTGACATCCCGGTCGGTTTCGTTCACGGCATTCAAACCCGCCGTAATCGTGAGCAGGCTGGAGGTGTACTTAAACGTGGGCTTCACCCGAAACAGGTTGCGGTTGTCCACGAGCGGGCCGTCGGCGCGTTGTGTCACGTAGGCATCGGCGGCTATGAGCGCAAACACATGGTCGGTAATGCCCAGCGAGCCGGTGAAGTTGGTGCCCCAGTCGGTCTCCGACGCGTTGAAAAGGTCGCGCAGGTTGGTGATGCCCGTCCGGAGGGAATAGTCAATGGCGTTGTCGCTGTTGGCGTTTTCGATGCCCAGCCGAAAGTTGACCGTGTTCAGCCGCTGCCGGAGCGCGTCGGGATTGAAGCCGGGCCGGGCGGCAAACTCCCGGCTGTAGCCGTAGAACCGGTAGGCATTCCGGTCGAAACCCAGATCGGCCTGGAACTTGAAGGCATCGGTCAGGAGTTTGCCCGTTACCCGCGCCCGTGTGTCGCTCTGGGCCGAGTTTTTGCCGTCGACGGGCCCAAGAGCCGACGACAGATGTCGGAGCGAACCCTCCAGTGCTACATTCGAGAGGCTGTTGATACCCACGAAGCCTTCCCCAAAAAACGAACTGTAGTTGCCCGCGCCCAGCTTCACGTAGTTGCTGTAGGCGGGTGTTTCGTCGGGTTGGGTGGTAACGGGCGGCAGCACCGCCGGGTTAATTTTGGGATCGCCGATGGTCAGCTTCCGGTCTTCGAACTCATAGGTGAGTTTACGTTGCTCGGCTGAGGGCTTAACCGACGGGATTTTGTTGAACAGCCGATTGGCGGGGGGCAATTCGATTTTGCGGCTTTTTTCAACGGTGATTTCCTGGTTGTCTACTTCCCCTTCTTTCACGGGCCGCGCCGGACGCTGCTGCGCCAGCAACGTGGTGGAGAGAAACATCGAAAAAAAGACGTACCTGATTGCTAAGGTCATAATGAGTGGGTTGGGGGTTTGCGGGTCGTGGTTTTGGCCCAACGGACCAACGAATCACGATCCACAGACACAATTAGTTTTTCGATTCCAGCCCGGCCAGCTTTTGCTTTGCTTCGGCAATGATGGTTTCGTCGGATGAGTTGGCAATGATCGAATTCAGAACGGCTTTGGCCTGGGCCGGTTCGTCGAGTGCCACATTATTGTCGGCAATGAGCATAAAAGCCTTTCCTTTCCAGTACTCGAAATCGGCAAATAAGTCATTGAATTTCAAGAGTGTACTAACTGATTCTTTGTGTTTTTTCTGCCGAAACAGAATGTCGCCGAGGTAATACTGAGCTTCGGCACCGTTCACATCTTTGGCCAGCGCAATGGTTTTCTCAAAATCGGTTTGAGCCGTTTTGTCGTCGTTCTTTCCGAATGCTACTTTACCCAGCATCAGCTGCGCCCGATTTTGCGCACCCGGCACCACGTTACCGGCCACCAGCACTTCGCGGGCCAGCACAGCTGCCGAATCGGCTTTTGCATTGGCAAAATACAGGTCCATCAACCCCAGCTGAGCCGCCACCTGCTCGGCTTTACCCTCGGCTTTGTTCAGAATGGTCCGGTAGTTTCTAACAGCGCGGGGAAAGTTTTTCTGTTTCGTTTCCAGCTCGGCCGCCCGCGTGGCGGCCCGCACCAAAAAGTCAGACCGGTTTTCGGCCACAATCAGGTTGTAGTAGCGCAGGGCACTGCTTACGTCGCCGGTTTGCCGGTACGATTCGGCGAGGTAGTAGCGGGCTTCGTTGGTGCCGGGGCTGGCCGGATACTCCTGCAAAAATGCCAGCAGCGACTGAATGGCCTGGGGGTATTTCTCGTTGAAATAAATGTTTTTGGCATTCTCGAACTGCACCCGTTCCACATCTGTGCTGCCGGGGTTGCCTTTTTTATACTGGCCCAGCACCTGCGAAAACTCCTCCGGCCGCCCGGCATCGTTGAGCGCATTCTGAATGCCGAGCAGGGCACTTTTTGCCTGCTCCGAATCGCCATAATCGCTCAGGATGCGCTGGTAGTCGGCCAGGGCGGGGTCGTATTGCTGCAGGTTCCCGTAGGCAACGGCCCGTTTCAGCAGGGCGGCCGGCACGAGCGAGCTGTTGGGTTTACCCTGAATCAGCTTCGTGAATCCGCCGATGGCAACCTGGTAGGCACCTTTTTCAAAATCGACATTGGCCGTCTGAAACAGCGATTCGTCGACAAAGCGCGAAGCGGGA
>JAYVAP010000423.1:0-2415 GCA_043750915.1 Spirosoma sp.
ACCGCGTTCAGGGGGCTGTCGATGCGCTCGAAGGGCGACAGGGTGGCTATTCGACCCAGAATCAGGCAGGCATCATCGACGGTGCGGGCGCGAAAATACACCCATGTCAGCATAATCAGCACAAATGTAAAGAGCACATTGGCGGCCACCCGCCCCGGGGCGGGTGCGGTTTTGTGGGCCTGGGCAGGCGTATCCGAAAAGCCCAGCCTTGCCAGCAGTTTGTTGCGCAGCATGGCCAGAATTTGGTAAAACCCGTTCAGTCCGCCCCAGATCACGTAGGTCCAGCTGGGGCCGTGCCACAGGCCGCTGGCCAGAAACACAATCATCAGATTGGTGTACTGCCGCACTTCGCCCCGGCGGCTGCCACCCAGCGGGATGTAGAGGTAATCGCGAAACCAGGTCGACAGCGAGATGTGCCAGCGTCGCCAGAATTCCGAAACCGACTGGGCCATGTAGGGCGTTCTGAAGTTTTCCATGAGGTTGAAACCCATAACCCGCGCGGCCCCGATGGCAATGTCGGAATAGCCCGAAAAATCGCAGTAAATTTGGATTGTGTAGAAAAATGTGGCCACCAGCAGGGTCAGGCCGTTATGCTGGCCGGGGTCTTTGTAGGCATAGTCGACGAGCAGGGCCAGTCGGTCGGCAATAACCAGTTTTTTAAACAGCCCGAAGGCCATTTGCATCAGGCCGGCTTTTACGTTTTCGGCATTATAGGGAAACGTTTTACGAAACTGCCACAGCACGTTTTGCGGACGCTCGATAGGCCCGGCCACCAACTGCGGGTAGAACATGACGTAGAGCGCGTAGATGCCGAGGTGTCGTTCGGCTTTTTGGTTACCCCGATACACTTCGATGGTGTAGCTCATGGCCTGAAACGTGTGGAACGACAGGCCAACGGGCAGAATGCTTTTGTTGTCTTTGAAGGAAGCAACCCCACTTTCTCCAAAAACATGTAATACCTTAACAAAGAGCCGGTTGCCCAGGTTGAATGCTTGTTGGGCGGCATCGGGCAGGTGCAGTTGCGCAAACAGCCACGATATATTTTCGGTAAAAAAGCCAAGGTATTTGAAAAATGCCAGAATGCCGAGATTGGAAATGATGGACAAAATCAGTAGCCATTTTCGGGCCGGGCTGGGCCGGTCCGGCGATCCGGTTTTCTCGATCCAGATACCCGCGATGTAGTCGATACCGATGGTCAGAAACAGAATGATAATATATTCTGGCTTGAGCACCATGTAGAAGTAGCAACTTGCCACCAATAACAGCATCCACCGTCCGCGCCATTTCAGGCCGAAGTAAACAAGGGTAACGACAACGAAAAAAAGTAGAAACTGGAGCGAATTGAATAACATGCAAGCAGGTAAATTAGGGGGCCGAATCAGTTCGGCAGGAGGCTGTGGCTGGGCACTTCGTTAGGTTGTTGCCCGGCCACGACCCGAATCTGGTTCAGCACCACCCGCAACAGGTAAATAAATATCCCCACCTGAATGCACTGAATAATGTAATCGGCCCATTCGGAAGGCCCGCTGATCTGCGACCAGCCGTTGTAGAGGTCCTGATGGTTGTAGATGACCGACAGAATGGGCTGCACAACGGTAAGCACGTTCAGCACGACGAAAACAGGCCATGCCCGCCCGCCCGCCGGTGTTGAGAGCACCACAAACACAAGCGGCAGGGTGTGGGTAAATAAGTAGAAACCCGGCGAACTCGGCAGGCACAGCATAAACAGCCCAAAAGTGAATATATAGAGCAGGGGCAGCAGTTGCCGGTAACCCGTGGCCCGGTATCGATACCCCACCCAGGAGACGCCGGCAAGCGTAGCCAGCAGCCCCATCCAGTTGAGGTAGGTGAGCGGAATCTGCTCAAACCAGGTGCCCAGCACGGGGCGCAGCACACTGACTAAATTGGGTGTCATCGGCAGCGACGAGTGCTGAATGGGCATCAGAAAATCCAGCCCCATCAGTCCATACAGGATCAGCACACTCGGCAGGCCCACCAGTACCAGCCCGGCCACATATTGCCAGCGATTAGGAACGATGAAAAATATCGGAATCAGCAACACAATCAGCATGAATTTGATGGTCAGCATGCCCACACCCCACAACAGGCCTAACCGCAAACTAAACCGCTGCCCCGGCTTCAGGCCGAGCGAGAGCAAACAGAACCCCCACATCCAGATGTCTTCCTGACTTGTGAGCACCATGGCCACAAACGGCAGCGGCAGGAAATAATACACCACAAACCACAGCACGGGCGCATTGTCGCCGGACCGATACCGACGAAGTGTGGCGCGGGCAATGATAAACTCCATCACCGCCATCAGCAGCACAATCACGCGGGCGTTGTGCCACAGCAGCAACGGCAGGCTGATGAGGTAGCCAAACAGGGGCGCGTGGTAGGACAAAAAATCGCGAT
>JAYVAP010000424.1:0-5339 GCA_043750915.1 Spirosoma sp.
AGGGTTAGGGCCACGATACTGTCCGTCGATAGAGGATAAAATTAACCGGTTTGCCGACAAAGACCGTCATCAGATCTTTGTGGAACCAGAAGGCTGGGACACCGTGGAAGTGTACGTAAATGGCTTCTCGACTTCGCTACCCGAAAATGTGCAGTATAACGCCCTGCGTAAAATACCCGGTTTTGAGAATGTACGAATGTTTCGGCCCGGCTACGCCGTTGAATATGATTACTTTCCGCCCACCCAGTTGAAGCCTACCTTAGAGACCCAATTGGTGGCCAATCTGTTCTTTGCGGGTCAGATAAACGGCACAACCGGCTACGAAGAAGCCGCCTGTCAGGGGCTGATGGCGGGTATAAACGCCCACCGAAACGTAGCGGAAGCAGCAGCGTTTACAATTAAACGTTCGGAAGGATACATCGGCGTTCTGATTGACGACCTCATTACCAAAGGCACCGAAGAACCCTACCGGATGTTTACCTCCCGGGCCGAATACCGAACGCTGCTCAGGCAGGATAACGCCGATCTGCGGTTGACCGAAAAAGGCTACGCAATTGGCCTGGCCGATCAAAACCGATACGAAACCATGTTAACCAAACGGGCGGGCGTTGCCGAACTGACGGCCGCAATTCGGTCGGCCAAGGTGAAGCCAGAGGAATTAAATGGGTGGCTGGAACAAAAGGGAAGCTCGCCACTGCGCGAAAAAAGCAGCTTGTACACCTTGCTGAAACGACCCGAGCTGGAGCAAGACGACATAAACGAACTGTTGGCCACAATACCAGAACTACCGACAGTGGGGGAGTTGGTGGCTGAACAAACAGTCATCGAAATCAAATACGAAGACTATTTGAGCCGCGAGCGCCAAAATGCCGATAAACTAGATAAGTGGGAAAGCCTGGCTATAAATTCGACTTTTAATTACGACGATTTAAAAGCGTTATCCTTTGAAGGAAAAGAAAAACTAAACCGGTTGCGCCCATCTACCATTGGTCAGGCATCGCGTATTAGTGGCGTGAGTCCATCCGATGTCTCTATCTTATTGGTATATATGGGTCGATAATCGGTTTGGCTTTCCCAGTGAAGGGCGGCCCTTCACTGGGAAAGCCGTTTTGTATCTCACTAATTCAGCTTATTTTTTTGGAAACCATCGTTCATTGTCCCGTCTGTGGCGGCCATCAATTTAGTCCTTTTCTGATCTGTACCGATCATCTGGTGAGTCAGCAGCCATTTGCGATTCAGCAATGCGATCAGTGCGGCTTTCGGTTCACCAACCCCCGACCCGACGAAGCCACTATTGGCTCGTATTATAAATCGGATCAGTACATTTCCCATAATGATGCACGAATTGATCCAATCAGTTTAGCTTACCGCGCCGTACGCAATTATACCCTTCGGTCTAAACTGGCCCTGATTAACAAACTTAATCAGGAAACAGGACGGGTACTTGATGTTGGCTGTGGAACAGGGGCTTTTCTGGAGACATGCAAAGCGGGTGGCTGGCAGGTGATGGGTATGGAACCTGATGCCGATGCCCGCGCCATAGCCACAGAAAAGTTGCAGGCCGCTGTTCTGCCAGATTTAGATGCCCTTATGGGAACCACGCCATTCGATGTAATTTCTTTATGGCACGTTCTTGAACATATTCCCGACCTGAACAGGGTTATTCCGCAACTCAACAGCCTGTTGGCCGAAAATGGTACATTGCTAATTGCTGTTCCGAACTCGGATTCGTATGATGCCAGCTTTTTTCGGGAGAACTGGGCTGCCTACGATGTGCCTCGCCATCTTCATCATTTCACGCCTTTGACCATTGAGCCACTTTTTCGCAAGCACGGCTTCAGCCTGACAGCACAACGACCCATGAATTTCGATGCTTTTTATATTGCCCTGCTCAGTACGCGCTATCAGACGGGCAAGACGGATTACCTGAAAAGTATTCAGGTCGGACTGGCCTCTAACAGGCAGGCGAAAAAAACCGATAACGCGTCCAGCCTGACCTATGTGTTTAAAAAGGCTCAATAATATCCCTGTTTAGGGGTCGAATGAACGGTGAGCGGGAAAGGTCAATTCTAAATTAATAAAGTGTAATTTTCCTGTGCATAACCCAGTGGATAAGTGGCTCTGAGGGGTGGATAACATGTGAGTAACACGCCTATGTTATGTGGATTAATGGGTACGTAATCCACACGCCATATGCAACAGGTGCTGAATGTGGAAAAGTGACAGGATATCCACAGGTAGCTCAACAAGTTTTCCCCAGGCCAAACGGTGGATAAAACTTATGCACAAATCCACATTGGGGAGGCAAAAAAAATGTGGATAACCTGTTATTGTCTTTTTAATGAGTGTGTTAGATGTGGATAAGTTTAGGGTATAGCGTTACCAAACTCATATATTTATCCACATTTTTGTTGTTGAAACGTGGAGAACTTAGTTGTTCACATATCCACAGGCATAATAGTTATGGTGGTTTTTCTTCTTTCAAAAAAAATCTTAAACAAAATGAGAATAAGGTCAAAAATGATTTTTTTGCTCGTTCTGGTTTTGTCGGTTGGTTTTGCCCGTGGTCAGGGGAGTTCGGCCACGGTTGCTGTGGCTACGCTGGCTGATGAATATTACAAGGCGGGTGAGTTTGGCAAAGCCGCCCATGAGTATGGGAAGTTGCTGAAGACCGGGGTGAGCTGGGCGCGGCTGGCACGCTACGTGACAAGTCTGCAAAAAAGCAATCAGACCGACGACGCGCTGAAGTACTTGCGTCGGCAACAGCGGAACGACGAACCAAACCGGGGCTACTATGAATTGCTGACGGGCCAGCTGGCCGCGCAGCAGGGCGACACGACGCTGGCCAATGAGCACTACGAGGCAGCCCTACAGGTGAGTAAATCAGACGTGGCTAAACTCGAAAAAGTGGCAACCGCCTTTTCCGAAGCTGGCGAGACCCGCTGGGCCATCCGCGCACTTGAATCTGCCCGGCAGGTAAGCCGCGATGCCACGTTGTTCAGCGAGGACCTGATGGCTCTTTACCGGGCAACGGGCCAGACCGAAAAAGCCATTGAAGAAATTATTTTGACCGCTAAACAGCCCGACAAAAAAGAAACGGTGCTGGCGGCATTGCAAAGCTTTATTAACACCAAAGAGGAGCCTTTGGTAGAGAAAGCGTTGTACACTAAAATTCAGCAGGAACCCAACGAACTTGCTTACAACGAACTGCTGATCTGGTATTTTGTGCAGAAACATAAGTTTGGCCGGGCATTACTACAGGAAAAAGCAACCGACAAACGCTTGAAACTAAATGGCGGGCGGGTGTATGAGCTGGGTATGCTGGCCATGAACAACCGCGAATACAAAACGGCTGCTGAAGCTTTCGACTACATCACAACCGCCTATCCCCAGGGGCAACTATACCCATTTGCACGCCGGTTAGTGATCAACGCGCGGGAAGAAGAGGTAAAAAACACGTACCCGGTCGATAAAACGGAAATCAGAAAACTCATCGGCGATTATCAGCGGATGTTGCAGGAAATTGGCACCAACAGTAAAACGCTCGAAGCACTGCGCAGCACCGCCAACCTCTATGGCACCTACCTCGATAGCAAAGACACCGCACTGACGGTGTTGGATTTGGCCATAGATTTGGGGAAAAGCGACCGAATTTTTGTGGATAAGTGCAAATTAGACAAGGGCGACATCTATCTGCTCAAGGGGGAACCATGGGAATCGACACTGCTATTCTCGCAGGTGGAGAAGTCACAAAAAGAAGAGTTGCTGGGTTACGAAGCAAAGCTCAAGAACGCCAAACTCCATTATTACAAAGGCAATTTCGCGGTAGCCAAAGATATTCTGGACGTGCTGAAGCTGGCTACCTCGCGTGAAATTGCCAATGATGCCGAACAATTGAGTTTACTAATAGTAGATAACACCGGCAAAGACAGCACCGAAGCGGCCATGCGCTGGTATGCCGACGTGGAACTGCTGCTGTTTCAGAGCAAAACAGACGAGGCTGTGGATAACCTCAACAAGATGTGGATAAAGTTTGCCAATCACAGCCTGGCCGACGAGGTGCTTTGGCTCAGGGCCAACACCTTTTTGAAACAGGGCAAAAACGCCGAAGCCCTCGACGACCTGAAACTTATAATCACCAAATTCCCAACCGATATTCTGGGAGATGATGCGCAGTTTTTGCAGGGAAAAATATATGAAGAACGCCTGCAAGACAAGCAGGCCGCCATGGATGCTTACCAGAAAGTGCTGACCAATTACCCCGGCAGCATCCACGGGGCCGAAGCACGGAAGCGCTTTCGGGCCTTGCGGGGAGATAGGGTAAACTAACTCACAGATACGGTGAGGGGTCAGTTTCGCTGGAAACTGACCCCTTACCGTTATTCCAACCTAAACAAGGGTCATCAACAACGATTCTTTGAATGCTTCGTAATTCACCGGGATTCGGATGCTCTGTTTAAGCCGGTCAGATAAAATGGCCAGGCGGTCGGGCACAGGAACGGGCTGGTTAAGAACATCCTCTACCAGCGGCTTAAATTTGGCGGGGTGTGCCGTTGCCAGCGCAATACCCGATACATCTTGTCCAGAATCATTCACGTAGGCCCGAAGGCCCATAATACCAATGGCGGTGTGCGGACAAGTGACGTAATTATATTGCTCAAAAATCTCTTTCATGCCCGTGCGTGTCTGGTCATCGTCGAAAAAATAGCCTGACATGTTATCTTTAAAACGTTCATAATCATCGTTGTAAAGGTGCAATAGCCGGATAAAATTGCTGGGACTTCCCACATCCATGGCGTTGGAAATGGTGGCAACAGAGGGCATCGACGCGTACATACCGGAATTAATATAAGTCGGCACAACGTGGTTCAGGTTTGTGGCGGCCACAAAGTGCAAGACAGGCAAACCCATTTGTTGAACCATCACACCGGCGCTCAGATTGCCAAAATTGCCGCTCGGTGTCGAAAAAACGACTGGCTTGCCGTGATGACGTACCTGACCGTAGGCACTCACGTAATAGAATCCCTGTGGAATAAGCCGAAAAATATTGATTGAGTTGGCCGAGGACAGCGAAACACGCTGATTCAAATCGACATCTACAAATGCCTGTTTCACCAATGCCTGGCAATCATCGAAAGAGCCATCGACCTCAAACGCCTGAATGTTTCCGCCCAGGGTGGTCAGTTGTTTTTCCTGTAGTTCGCTCACCCGGCCAGTAGGATACAAAATAGTAACCCGAATACCGGGCACATTGTGAAAACCCATGGCTACGGCACCACCCGTATCGCCCGATGTAGCCACCAGAATATTAACTTCCCGGTCGTTTTGTTTTGCGTAGT
>JAYVAP010000425.1:0-2742 GCA_043750915.1 Spirosoma sp.
CAATTCCGACGATATCCGCCAGGAGTATAACACGTTGCTGAACGAACTGCGCGAATATAATCCTGAACTGATGGACAAGACACGGATGCTGGCAATTTCCAAAATCGACCTCGTCGATCAGGAAATGATGGACCGTTTAAAAGAAAACTTGCCGAAAAACATACCGATTGCCTTTATTTCGTCCGTTAATCAGCATGGGCTGAACGAACTGAAAGACATGATCTGGCAAAATCTAACGGCAGCTAACGAACCGGTATAGTGCTGAAACTAAAACCAAACGGCTGCGGCTGTAGCGATCACCCTTACTCAATGTTATGAACCGTATCTCTATCTACACAATTTTACAAGTAAGCTTACTGTTGCTGCCTGCCCTGGTAAAGGCACAGATTCAGGTTTCTTTTCCAACAAGCCGGGCGATACTACAGCGCAATGGTGCCAATCAGGCTACGATTCGGGTTACCGGATTTTATACCACTGCCGTTGGCCGCATTGAAGCGCGCTTGGTGGCGCGGGATGGACAGGGCCAGACAACTAACTGGCAAACAATTCAGGACAAACCTGCCGGCGGTTTATATGCGGGCGACATTACGGGGCGGGGCGGCTGGTATAACCTCGAAGTACGGGGCATGAATAACGATCAGCCCGTGGGCAATGCCACTACTGTGGACCGGGTCGGTATTGGTGAAGTATTCATCATTGCGGGCCAGTCTAATGCGCAGGGAATCCACCAGAATGCACCCAACCCCCAAAACGACCGGGTCAACTGCGTCAACTACGAGTGTGCGGATGTGGGATTTCCCAATGACCCGCCGGCTCCCGTATTTACACTGTTAGACAACAGTCCTGACTTTGCCATTGCACCCAGGGGTTTGGGTAGTTGGTGCTGGGGCGAACTGGGCGACCGGCTGGTGAAACGGCTGAACGTGCCGGTTATGTTTTTCAATGCTGCTTTTTCGGGTACGGCCGTTCGCAACTGGAGCGAAAGTGCGCCCGACGGTGGCATTGCCTATGGCATTATCAATGGATTGCCCTATGCCGGGCGCCAGCCCTATATCAACCTCAAAATAGCCCTTCAGTTTTATGCCAATATGCTTGGTGTGCGGGCCGTGTTGTGGCAGCAGGGCGAAACTGACAATTTGGTGAATACCGAAACAAATCGATATGCCTCGGAGCTACAATTTGTGATTAATCAGAGTCGGCAGGATTTTGGTCGCAATGTTCCCTGGATGATTGCCCGTGCCTCGTATGGCGATAACATTGGCAAATCGGATGCCGCCATTATTGCCGGCCAGAATCAGGTAATTGCCGGCATACCAAATGTTTTTGCGGGACCCGAAACCGACAACATTCAAATTCCCCGCAGCCGCCCACCCCTTAACGATGGCCTGCATTTCGACCTAAACGGATTGTCTGAACTGGCCGTTGCCTGGAGTAATAGCCTGACAGATTCCTTTTTTCAGCAGTCAGTAGCGGTGGGCGCATCTCCTGCGCCCACCGCTACCGCCAGTTGCGCAGGCAGTAATCAGGTGACTTTCACGGTTAACGGTGATTTTCCAACCATTCAGTGGGAATCGGGTGAGTTGGGTCGGTCGGTTACCAAAAGTGCCGGTACACAGGTGCGGGCAAAAGTAAAAGACAGCCGGGGCAACACGCACTTTACCAGCGTCATGCGCGCATCCGATTCGCCGATTGCAAGCGTAGTCGATAACAGGCCGCCCGTGGTGTGCGCGGGCAACAGTATAGCCCTTACAACGACCTACGATAACGTTTCGTGGATCAACCAGCAAACCGGTGCCACCGTATCAGCTGGTCGAACATGGAACGCAACAGCGGCCGGTGCTTATTTTGTGAAATACCCGGATGTGAGCGGCTGCGAATTTGTGTCTAACGTGCTGAACGTAACAGTCAATGCGCTGCCTGCCCCGCCCGCCATTACCAGCGATAGGTCAACGACCTTCTGCCAGGGCGATAACACCGTTTTGCGGGCAGATGTTGATAATGTAACTTATAGCTGGAGCGACGGGCGTCAAACCAGGGAAAAAGCTATTACGGTCGGTTCGCGGGGTGCCTACTTTGCTACCGTGACTGATCAGAATGGTTGCACATCCACCCCCTCAAACACCTTGGTGGTCGTGGTTAACCCCGTTCCCAGCAAGCCTGTTATTGTGGCCAGTGGCCCCACCACTTTCTGCGCCGACCGCAATGTTACGCTGACGGCACCCGACGGTCTAAGGTATACGTGGACAAGCGGATTGACTACCCGCACCATCGCCATTAACAAATCGGGTGATTATTCGGTCCGGACCCAGAATGATTTTAGCTGTAGTTCGGAGTTGTCCGATGCCGTAAAAGTTACCATAAACCCCTTGCCACCAACGCCTACCGCTTCTGCCGCCGGGGCCACCACCTTCTGCGATGGTAATCGGGTTACACTCAATGCAAGTAGTCCCTTAGATGTAGTCTGGAGCGACGGGCAGGTCAGTAGGGCCATTTCTGTTTCGGCAACGGGTAATTTCAGCGTCCAGGCACGCGATCAGAATGGGTGTTTTTCGCCCTATTCGCCCGTAATTGCCGTCAAGGCGAACCCGCTGCCTGCGGCCCCTATTCTTTTGTCGGACCGAAAATCGCCCATCTGCGAAGGCGACCGCATCACGTTCCGGGTGGAGGGACCCTATACTGTTTTGTGGAGCACCGGCGATTCAACAAAAACACTGACCCTAAACCGGGCGGGCAGCTATTCGG
>JAYVAP010000426.1:0-3358 GCA_043750915.1 Spirosoma sp.
AACGGCAAAGTTCCCCGCGCCAACTCCAACGATGCCAACAACGGGCAGGTGTCCAACCGGAATATTGAAGATGGATCGTTTCTGCGGCTGCGGTCGCTCACCATCGGCTACAATTTCCCGCAGGCCATCCGGTCCAAACTGGGCAACCTGGCTAACCTGCGCCTGTATGCTACCGCCAACAACATGCTGACCTTTACCAAATATACGGGCTACGACCCCGAAGTCGGCTCCGGATATCGGCAGGAAGCGAACGTGAACGATCCCAGTCAGGGGGCTAACCTGAACCGCAACATCGACAATGCCAACTTCCCCATCGCCCAGAGTTTGATGGGCGGAATTCAAGTTTCTTTCTAATAACGATGAAAAAAACAATCACCCTACTGGGTCTGGCTGCCGCTTTGGTGCTGGGCACTTTCCAGAGTTGCAAAGAGTCGTTTCTTAACGAAGTCAACCCCAACCAGCTCTCGCTCGACACGTTTTTTACCACCGAGACTGATGCGATAAACGCCCTCAACTCGACCTACGCAGCCCTGCAACGGTCTGATCTGTACAAACGGAAGTACTTCTTTATGTTCGATCTGCTCAGCGATGATGTCCGGGGGAACGACCCACTTTACGCCGACGGGCAAACGCTGTCGGCCTATAGCTTCAACGCCAGCAGCGAAACCGTTGGCGAAGTGTGGCGGGGTCTGTACCGGGGTATTCAGCGGGCCAATTTCGTTATTGACAACCTCGGGCGGCTCAAAGCATCGGAGGTAACAAAACGAATTGACGGTGAAGCAAAATTCCTGCGTGCGCTGTATTACTTCGATTTAGTGACCAGCTACGGCGGTGTGCCGCTGCAAACCAAATCGTTCTCGCCCGAATCGCAGGGCAAAGAACGCGCCACGCCCGCCCAGGTTTGGGCACAGATCGAAGCCGACCTGAAAGCCGCCGAAACACAGTTGCCCGACAGTTATACGGCCGAAAATCTGGGCCGGGCCACCAAATGGTCGGCCAGAGGGTTGCTCGGAAAATCGTATCTGTTCCAGAAGAAATTTACCGAAGCCACCGCCAAGCTCAAAGAAATTATTGACTATGGCCGCGCAACGGGTAAAATTGGCCTGATGGCCAATTACGGCGATAACTTTGTGGAAACAAACGAAAAGGGAGAATACGTAGAGTTCAACAAAGAATCCTTGTTTGAGGTCTCTTTTGCCGGGCAGGACCGCACCGGCGGTACCGACAACTGGGCTGAAGATGGCACGGGTCTGGGCGAAGGAACATTTCGGGGTATCGAATACGGCATTGCCGCTTTTCAGAACACCAGCCCATCGCTTTCGCTGGTGGCTGCCTACCCCGATAATGATCCCCGTAAACGGATTGTGATGTTTGGCCCCGGCGACATGTGGAACGATGAAAAAAAGATGGTGCCCTACCCCCGCAGCGACTGGCAGCACCGCAAGTACTCCAACAAAACACCGGGTGCATCGGGCGACGATTTCAGCGGTTTCGCCGGCTCGTCGATCAACATGCGCGTGATCCGGTATGCCGATGTGTTGCTAATGTATGCCGAAGCCCTCAATCAGCAGGGTGCTATCTTCTCGTCCGAGGCAGCAGCGGCTATCAACGAGGTGCGGGCACGCGTTAAATTAGCCCCCACCACCGCCAGCACGGGTGCGCAGATGTTTGAGTCCATAAAGAGAGAACGGCAACTGGAGCTATCCTTTGAGCAGTGCCGCCGGAAAGACATCGTGCGCTGGGGTATTGGCAACAGCGCGCTGGGCAACAAGTTTGTGGTGGGTAAGCACGAGCTGCTGCCCATTCCGCAGGGCGAAATTGACCTGAACGGCAAACTGAAACAAAATCCGAACTACTGACCTTTTTTCATGAACCTGACGGCGGGCCTGCGGGCGTTTGCCGCCGTCAGGTTGAAAAACCATTCTGATGCGATACCCTAAAACAATTCTGTTATGTGCGCTGTCCGGCATTTTACTGCTGACCGCCTGCGACAAAAAGGACCCCTTCGACAGTGGATCGGTGAGTCCGGCTCCCCGAAGCATTGTCGAAATCGTGACCGGCGACCGTAATTTTAGTCGGCTAGCTCAGGCCGTTACGCGGGCTAACCTGGCCGGTGCATTGGGCGGAACCAACCTCACGGTTTTTGCACCCAACAACGCAGCTTTTGCGGCAGCCGGGCTGGACTCGGCCACCATTGCCAAGACCGATGTGGCCACCCTGGCTGCCGTGCTGAAGTATCACGTGCTGGGTAGTGTGGTGCGGTCAGCAGACCTGCAAACCGCTATCAACAAAGAAACCCCTACCCTGGGCGGAACGGCCTACGTGTCGAAGTTCAATTTTGGTGCCCCGGTGGTAGTGGTCAACGGTGTATCGGCTTCGTTTCTGGACATTACGGCCACCAACGGGATCATTCACGTGATCGACAATGTGCTGATGCCGCCCTCGGGCACGCTCGTAGACCTGGTGAAGGGCAATCCTAACTTCACCTTTTTGCTGGCGGCCGTTACGCGGGCCAATTTGGTAACGGCCCTGTCGGGAACAAGTCCGCTAACGGTTTTTGCCCCCACCAATGACGCGTTTATCTCTACCACGCCCTTTAAAACCATTGCCCTGATCAACGCAGCGGCTCCGGCTGATCTGGCCGCTATTCTGACCTATCACGTTACGCCGGGGCGGGTTTTCACGAGCAACTTTGTGCCCGAAGCCTACCCGGTGTCGGGCGGCATCGTGGTGTCGAGCGATGCCAAAAAGCCGGGCATCATTGCAACCCTGGCGGGTGGTAAAATCAATATCAGTGGCGATTTGAAGCTCACAGGCACGGGCAATGGCGCAGAAGCTACTAACATCACCCGCGCTAACCTGCTCACCAGCAATGGCGTAGTACATGTAATTGACCGGGTGCTGTTGCCATAAACCGGCTCCGTTTGTAGAAAGTGCCTGTCATTCATGAGGTAAGTCATGAACGGCAGGCACTTTTTTTGTTTTGTCTCGGCGTATGAGCCAAAAGGGGCCTGCTCTGATCGCTTTCAGCGCATTCTGTTACCGTTCGCTCAATTCATCCTAACATTTTCTCAATCATTTACGACCAATTGCTGATAAATATTCATTTTTGCACATTACTCCCCACAAACCTACTCAAATGAAAACCTTCATTATCAGCCTGTTATTTCTCTTAACACTCACCCACGTGCAGGCTCAGGTACGCGTCTACGATCCCCGGCGCACAACCGAACGCAGCGTAGAAAACCGGGCCAATCGTAAGGTTGATCAGGGTATCAACAGAGGCCTGGATAAGGTCGAAGAAGGAATCATGGGCATTTTTAAGAAAAAAGATAAACCCAAAGCCGCCCCAGCAAAC
>JAYVAP010000427.1:0-3162 GCA_043750915.1 Spirosoma sp.
TTGTAATTGTCATCCTCGTGCTGTGGAATCGTCAGCACATACTCGAAGTACGTGAACCGGGGGCAATACAAATATTCGATAATGTGGCTTGGCGTAAGCGATAACGTCATCATAATCAAAAAAATAAGGCCCTGATTTCATCCGTCACTAACTTCTTGTCAAAGGCCTGGCCCAACAGATCAGTCTGCCTGAGTTCATCGCGGCTCATCGGGAAAATATATACCTTGTCAACGGCCTCGTCAATCAACTCTTCGAGCCGCAGTTTCAGCGTATCTTTTTGGTTTGGCGTAAGCGACCCCAGAAAACACGAAAACTGCACCCGATACAAGCCTGCCTGCTTACAACACTTGGCTACCTTCGTCCGGTTTCGGTCGTTTTCAATATCATACAGAACCCAGGTTATCATATTTTTTTCACTCAATAAGTTTGTTGGCGAACTGATGCGCGTCGGACTGAATGGCGTTGCCCCGTGTAAAATTGCGAGCTGCCCCACCAGACAGACCGCTATACCGGATTTTATCAGCATCCATAAATTCATTGAACGCATTGACCAACAGCACTTTTCCTTCCTGATTGAGCGACCATCCCGACGTAACGGCCCCACCCCGTGAGCCGCCCGCCGATACCGGACTCAGGTGAGATTTGTTAACTTTTTTGGCCGCAAACAACCGGAATACTACCTCATCGGCATACGCTCGGTACGGTTCAATGAAATCATAAACCATACTCAGCTGATTGTAGTCGTCGCGGTGCATGAACCCCACACACGGATCGACACCCGCCACAATCAACGTTTTTTCAATTCGGCCGTAGAGCATTCCGTAGGCATAGTTCAGAAAGGCGTTGAAGCCGTCCTGCGCCGGGCGACTGCTGCGGCCCGCAAACTGATAGTCAGTCGGCAACACATAACTCAGCGTCTCAAAATAGAGTCGGCCTGCCGTGCCTTCCAAACCGCGCATCGTATCGGCAATGTCGGCAACCTTCGGCGCATCGAGTGTGCTCATCGACACGCTCAGGGCTTCGATCCGGGCCAGTTTGTCGTTCAGGAAATCGGCGTGTTGCGGGCGGTGTTTTTTGAGGTCTTTGATAAACTCGCGCTGGTTGTCGAGTTTGGCCAACAGCCAGCGTTTTGTCCAGACCAGGCCCACCAATCCCAAACTGGCTTCTAACTGCGCCTTACGGATTTTGGTGGTGCTACCAAATTTAGCGTGCCACACCCGCCCAATCGGCTCGCCCGATTGCTCCACAAACACGATGTCCACATTGTGCCGCATCGCCAGCCGAATGGCATCGGTGCTGAGACTGGTGCCAGTCGCCATCACAATGTGTGTCACTTTCTCGGCAGAGTGGGTCGCACTGATAACCTGTCCATCGGTGCCCCGGCGCCGAATGTCAAACATGGCATCTTTAACGTGGATGTAGGTTCCGTAGGTGTTAATGTGGAGTTGCATGGTAATAAATCGGGTAGTGTAGCCCTCGGGTCCCCTAAAAACAGTAGCTGCTCGTTTCAGTAGTGTACCGGGCTTGACTCTTTATAAGGACGCTTTGGCGTAGCAATGAGAATGAGTTGAATCCCCAAAGCTTGCTCGATGTCTAACAGGGTCTCGACCGTGAAATTATGCGTACCACTCAACCATCGGGTAATAACCGACGGCTGCCGGTTCATCCGGGCGGCAAACTCGCCTTTGTTCCACCCGTTCGCTTCCAGCGCATCGGCAATACAGGCCGCGATCGCCATTTGTTTATAGGTTCTCGCATACTGTTCGGGTGTAATGCTGGACAGAATCTGCTGACTGAGTTCTCCCCGTTTCCGTTTAAGTGGCGATTTCCTGATGAGAGGCATTCCGTTTTTAGTTTCCATTTGCGTTGATCATTGTTTGAGTTGATCCTGAGCATATTTACCCTTCAAACCCTTAATTTCAATGCAGCTTTAGCCGCAAAAGCCAGATTGAGCATATTGAGACGAAATTATTCATCATGTTTAAATCCAGTTTTTTACACGAAAACAAAAAGCTGTATTCTCTTTCTCTTACAAAAGCGTGACTGTGACTACGCTTCCTCATCGCCGAAAATTAATTTCCCTACGAGTCGATTGCCGTCCCACCAGATTTCTCCATCGCTAATGGCCTGATTAATCTGTGCCGAGAAAGCGCGCAGGCGGTAATTCTCCTCTGTCAGTTTAGGGTCTTCCTGCAACGCCCGGATCGTCTTCGGCTTTGATCCACCTCCGCCCACAATCAACGCAACTGCGCCGAATCGAATGCAATAGAGCCGAAGGTGTTTACCGGGCAGATCGTACAACGCCACTATGCCGTCGCCCGCACCCAGCGAACCTTCATTCACTTTGAAAAAATTAAACCGTGCGCCCACGTCGGCAATTGTATAAAGTCGAGCCACAATGTCTTTTATCTCCTCAGGGAACAATTGGTTATACTCCGACAAAAACTGATCGTAGAGCGTCTCCTCGTCCCCGTCAATCGCAATGCTATACAGCACAGCCCCACCGCCGACGAATTCATCCAACTCAACTATTTCAAATTTTCCGGCAGACTTCACGTACATAAACAGGCTGTAACGTTAAAGCAAAAGAACATTAAATTTTACTTATAAGTGAAATCAAAACTAAAAAGTTTATCAACGCCTACCCGGTTTAGCTTGCCTTCAGTACCCGCCCCACCGTACCAAACCCCCGCGAGGCCGCTTTCCCCAGGCCAATGCCATCAGGCAGGATGACGTTAGCCGAGAACCCGCCCGAAAATACAATCATCGGCTGGTTTTTGAATTGGGTGAGGTGTTCACTCTGGATGTCGAGCGTAAGCTGGATTCGTTCGTCGGGCGGCAGCCACAGGCCTACGTCCTTGAACACGGCCAGCAGTTGACTCGTCAGCACGCGAGTAAGCTGGGCCAGCTTTCCGGCATCATGCCGCTGGCGGTAATCGTGGTAATTTTCCTGATTGAGGGCCATCCAGCGCGTCTGAAACTGGTAGTGGCGCATCGTTTCGCCCATACCGATGGTGGCCTGACTGTGTTCGATATGCTTGCTCAGGATGGGTACCGTCTCCACCGTTCCATCGCCACGGTCAATGTCAATCTGGCGGATGCTCAAAAACAGTTGGGCCAGCAGCGTTGCCCCCTCGCCTAAGCCCACCAGTGTCGGAATTG
>JAYVAP010000428.1:0-3493 GCA_043750915.1 Spirosoma sp.
CCATTTCATTTGGGTCGGCCCTGCCAAGATACACGGGCGGTATCACCAACTCGTTCAGCTACCGGGGCATAAACCTGTCGTTTCTGATCGACTTTAAACTGGGTGGCAAAATGATTTCGGGCACCAACCTGAACGCCTTCCGCCACGGCCTGCAAAAAGAAACATTGGTGGGCCGGGGCGATACCGACAACAAAATGGTGGGCGCGGGGGTCAACGAAAAGGGTGAACCCAACAAGGTTCGGGCTGCGGTGCAGGACTACTATTCGGTGGGGCGGTCCAGGAGTTTGGGCGAGCAGGTATTGTATGATGCCGGTCTGTGGAAACTCCGGCAGATCAGCGTGGGCTACGATTTCACGAAGTTTCTGCCCCAAAATCTGTTCATAAAAGGTGTCCGCCTGAACGCCGTGGCCAACAACGTGCTGATACTCAAAAAATGGGTGCCCAACATCGACCCCGAGCAGTTCGGCTTTAGTTCGGACAATTTAGTGGGCCTCGAATCGACGGGCCTACCCACTAACCGCAGCATTGGCTTTAACCTGAACGTCAGATTCTAATCAGCCCGTTTGGGCCTCAAAATCATGAAAAATATTACCCGTATAAGTTTCCTTTTCGCCCTGCTCCTCGGTGTGAGCAGCTGCGAGAAGGGTTTCGACCAGCTCAACCTGAACCCCACAGCTGCCACCGCCCTGAATCCGGTGTTCACCTTTAACAATGCCATGATCAACACGGCCTTTCCGGCCTCGACGCTCACCTTTGAGGGGCCTATTGTGCAGCAGCTGTTCACGCCTAATTCGGGCATATTGCAGGGTGGCAATTTCAACGTCGACAACCGGGGTCCAGCCGGGGCCAATGCCGCCCTGTGGCAGGGCTATTACCAGAATGTGGTTCGCTACCTGGTGGATGTGCTGGCCCAGACCAAACCCAATACCCAGCGCACAAACCTGTATAATATGGCCCGCATCTGGAAGGCGTATACGTTTATGGTGCTGACCGACACCTACGGCGATGTGCCCTATACGCAGGCGGGACTGGGGTATCTGGGCAGCAACGTAACGCCTAAATATGATACGCAGGAAAGCATTTATACCGATTTGATCAAAGAACTCACCGAAGCCACGGCGGCTCTGGACCCCGCCAAACCCACCGAAGCTGGCGAAATTACCTACGGCGGGGATATTGCCAAATGGAAAAAAGCCGGTAATTCGATCCTGCTGCGGGTGGGCATGCGCCTGACTAAAGTGAACCCAACGCTGGCCCGCTCAACGGTGGAGAAAGCCGTGGCCGGTGGGCTGATGCAGGCCAATACGGATAACCTGACGGTTCGCAACGATGCTAACTATAAAAACCCCGTTGGCAACCTGCTCACCTCAACAGAAGCGGCCAACTACTACCTCACGGGTGCCTTTGTCGATTACCTCAAACGAACCAGCGACCCCCGGCTGGGTTCCATTGCGGTACGCTATGTGGGGGCAAAAAGCGGCTCGGAGCAAACACCCGCCAAAGCCAGCCGCGACACAACCGTGCAGATTGGTATGCCGCTGGGCTTCGACAACGGTACCATTCCCGCCCGGGCCACAACCGACAAGCTGGCGAGTTTCTACGACTATTCGCAGCTGGACCGCACCCGGCTGGGCCGCTTCGATGCGCCTACCTTTCTGGTTACTTATGCCCAAACGCAACTACTCCTGGCCGAAGCGGCTCAGCGGGGCTGGACAACGGGCAATGCCGCCGATTTCTATAATGCCGGTATAACAGCCCACATGCAGCAGCTGGGGAATACGGATGCGGGGTCGGTAGTATCTGCGGAGTCGATTGCGGGGTATCTGCAAAAAAACCCGTACAGTGCGGGGCGCGGGCTGGAACTCATCAACACGCAATATTGGGTGGCTTCGTTTCTGAATGGTCCGGAGGCTTTCGCCAATTTCCGGCGGAGCGGTTTCCCCCTGCTGAAACCCAATCCCTATCCGGGCAAAGAAATAAAAGGCAACTTCATCAACCGCCTGACCTACCCCGACGCTGAACTTGCCGTGAACACGGCCAATCTGGGCGAAGCCACTGCCCGCCAGGGTCCCGACAACTTAGATACGCGCGTCTGGTGGGACAAGCCGTAGGACACGTTTTGGCGGGGGTCAGGTGGTCAGTAGTTTCCTTCGCTGCCGCCCCCGCCAAAGTTGCCTCCGCCAAACCGTAACCCTTCTTTAGGTTGTTGCTGCGCCCCGGTGGCTGCCTGAACGGCCACCGCCGTACCTAAGTTCACCAGAAAAGAATCAGACAATTCGGCATCCGGGGCATCGGTAAACCCGTGCTTCGGCTGGGTCAAATACCGAATACCCGCCACGGCCAGACCAATCAATACCAGTCCGCCCAGCGTGAGGGCCACATTGAGCGGCAGCAGGGCCGCGTAGTAATGCACGGTCATCAGGGCGGCCACCAGTCCCAGGCCACCCAGCGTAATCAGCATCCGGTTTTTCCGCCTAAAACCCAGCCAAAGATACACGATTGGGATGGCAAACGTCAGCAGCCAAAACAACGCAGGCGCATCCACGCCGGGCGTGGATGCGCCCGGCGTGGGCGTGGGACTGAGCAGCAGTCCATTCAGTTCGCGTACCACAAAGTAGTTGCCGCCTGCGGCCAGCACAATCAGGGCTACCCACTGGGCCACTTTCAGCGGATCGGCATAGTAGGGCGATTTCTCGATCCGCCGGACCACGACCAGCAGCCCGCCCGACACGGCCATCAGCACAAACGGCAGGGCGGCTTTCCCCCAGGAAAAACGCAGCATACCGTCGAAGACAAACCCATAAAATGCCGCCAGTGCCCCAAACGCAATCAGGGTATCGCCATAGTACCAGAGTACGGTCAGTAACAGCGGCAGGCTGAGCAGACAATAAAGCGCGGTGGACAGGTCGGTGGGCAAAAGCTGGTTGAACCCGAACGCCAGAAAGCCCGTTTGCATGACCACAAACGCATTATCGACCCCATTTCGGTACAGCTGCCGCCGGTTGATGAGCAGCAGCCCCAACCAACCAATGACTAAGCCCGATGCGATGTTGAAAAGCCCGAACGCTACCCGGTTGTCCACCAAACTACCGATAGTGGTAGCTGGCAGCAGGTAACCGCTTAGGATGGCAATGGACGTGAACAGAAACAAGCCCACTTCAATGAAGCCATTTGTTTGCCGGAAATTGAACGGAAATTCCTGCCGGACTGCGTCCATCTGCCCGTTTGTGAGCAGCCGTTGCCGATGCCAGCGTTCGGCCTGTTGCACCACAGCCCGGTTGCGGATCCACGTTTCGTTATAAGCTTTCATGGGCGGAGTCTCGTTTGGGTAACTGGCGTAATAAGTAAAGAACCAATAAGCTGCCCGTCAGGATAAAATACCAGTAATCAAGCCCGGAGCCACTCAGAAAACCACCCAGCAGATAGTGAAAAACAAGGTAGGTAGCCCCAATATAGCCATACACCGTGCTCATCAGCAAAAACAAAAACGACC
>JAYVAP010000429.1:0-3684 GCA_043750915.1 Spirosoma sp.
GGCAGAGTTCAGCCAGCGACGGCACCACCATCAACAACAGTAACACATCTAACTATAACAGTAATAACGTGACCAACGCCCCCACGGGTGTGGGTAGCCCCACATCGGGCACCATGAGTAATCCCAACAGCACCACCACGAAACCACCACGCCGGTAGTACTATTTCAGGTTAATGCGGGTGCGGGCAACGACCCAATTCAAAGAAGCAAACGATAGCAGATGGCTTCCCGACAATACCAGCCTGTGCCTTCACAGGCCGGTGTTGTCGTTTTTTTATCGATCTTTATTGACAGGGATGCCTGAGTTGATGCACATTTTTTTGAATTTCCGTTATATTTGGTCTCCCTAACCCCCTCTGCGTGAAACGCCAGTCATCTTTGGTCTCCGAAAGCGTTTTGATCGAAAAGCTCACCCGGCGCGATCAACAGGCTTTCCAGTGGCTCTACGACCAGTATTCGCCTGCTTTGTATGGTGTTGTTTTGCGTATCGTGCGCGACGACGAACAAGCCCAGGATATCTTACAGGATATTTTTGTTAAAGTCTGGAAAAATTTAGATGCCTACGATGCCAGCAAGGGACGGCTGTTTACGTGGCTGCTGAATATATCCAGAAATACGGCTATCGATGCGTTACGGTCCAACAAAGCCCAGCCTGCCAACACAATCCGAACGGACGAAGATAACGTACATATCATTGATCGGCAGCATAATACACAACAACCGAACCCCGAACACATTGGCGTTCAGGAAATTGTGAATCAGTTGCGACCCGAACGGAAACAACTGATCGACCTGGTTTACTTTGGCGGTTACACGCACGAAGAAGCCGCCGAAGAATTGAATTTACCGCTTGGCACGGTGAAGACCCGCGTGCGGGCCGCCCTACAGGAACTAAAGCAACTGTTTAAATCATGAACGTAACGGAATACTTAGCTTCTGGCATTCTGGAGTCTTACGTCATGGGCGCAGTAACCGATCAGGAGCAACGTGAAGTTGAATGTCTGTCGGCTATTTATCCGGAACTCCGTAACGAACTTGACGAATTAGGAAAAACCCTGGAAAATTACGCCCTGCTGCACAGCTTAGAGCCGCCGGCCGACCTGAAAACACGGCTTATGGCACAGCTTGACTTTAATGAGCCTGTCCAGACCATTGTCAGGCCGATGCCCATCGACCGCGAGTCGGGATCTACCTACCGCAGGACCTGGATCATAGCCGCATCGGTGGGGTTGCTGGTGCTGGGTTTCTCGTTCTTCCTGCTCTCGCAGTTGCGCACGAATCAAAATACGATGGCTACCCTGAAAACGGCCAACGGCTCGCTCCAGTCGGAAGTACGCCAGTTGCGGGACCATCAGCTATATAACGAACAGCGGCTGGCGGTGCTCCAACAGGCCGGCATGCGGGTTATTCAGCTGCGGGGCAATCAGAAAGCACCCAACGGCGATGTGCTTGTGTATTGGAACACCCAGACCCGGCAGGTAAGTGTCGATATCAAATCGCTGCCCGCTCTGCCCGCCAGTCAGCAATACCAGCTTTGGTCGCTGGTAGATGGTAAGCCAGTCGATGCGGGTGTGTTTGAGTCCGAAACGACCAACCCGGCCCAAACGCTCCAGCGGTTGAACCGCCCCGTGGGCCGGGCCGATGCTTTTGCCGTGACGATTGAAAAGCGTGGAGGCAGCCCGGCCCCCACACTCTCTACGCTGCTGGCCATGACACCGGTAGATGCCTGAACGACTCCCTGCCTTGGGATGTTATAAAACGGCATACGTCAACATAAATCAGCCCCAACAAATCCATGAACATTTACCTGCTTTTGCTCCTGACTGCCCGGCTGGTGTCAGGCTCTGTTTCGCCGGGTTCAAACCGGTCTCTCGCGTTATGGCAATCCGTAGCAACGGCCAAAACAGCCGACGACACGCCACCGCAGCAACGCCGGGTGGTGAAAACCAATGCCGAGTGGAAAAAAATGCTGACACCCGATCAGTTTGCCGTGCTGCGCGAACACGGTACCGAGCGGGCCTTCAGCAGCCCCCTGAACGACAATCACGCACGCGGCACGTTTGTCTGCGCCGGTTGCCGAAATCCCCTGTTTACGTCGGATACAAAATTTGATTCGGGAACGGGCTGGCCAAGTTTCTTTACGCCCATTGCCAAAAACGCAGTTAAAGAAGACCGGGACGTGAGCTTTGGCATGGCCCGAACCGAAATAAGCTGCTCGGTTTGTGGCGGTCATCTGGGGCACGTTTTTGACGACGGTCCTAAGCCAACCGGCCTGCGGTATTGCATGAACGGCGTGGCCATGGCGTTTCAGAAAAAATAGCCGCCCGCTGTCCCTTTCAGAACCCCTGACCCTGTTTTCTCCCCCTGTCCGCCCGGGCCTACATGTATCAGATCGGTCGAAAATGCGTTATATTTGGAGCCGGACCCATAACCGGGTCGTCTGCAGGTTTCAGAACGCAGGACTGTTCGGGGCCATCAGGATTTTCTTCGATTATAACGCATGAGTGAAAACAGGAAGCGATTCCGCGCCGTCCGACACGCTTTTGGTGTGTTCCGGCAACGGATTCGACAACGCCGGGCGCAATTTGGTGGAGTCAGACGGGGAATTGGCCGACACCTTTACCGACAGACGGCCCGGGTAGCGGGCGAAGACCGGGTTAGTACGTGGACCGCCACCTACCAGCAGTACCGCCAGCAGCTGCGTTCGTTTGTTCACCGCTACATTGACCCGGATGCCTGGTATTATCCGTACCTGAAAAACGGCATCCGGGGTTTTTTGGCGGGCATGATGGCCCTGGGCATCTACGTGTTTATGCTCAACTACAACGTGCTCTACCTAACGGGGGCCATGCCCAGTGTGGAGGAGCTGCGCAACCCCCGGCTAAACCAGGCTTCGGAAATTTATGCCCAGGATGGGGTTATGATTGGCAAGTTCTACGCGGAGAACCGCACCCCCATTAAATTTGAAAACATCCCCAAACCACTCATTAATGCCCTGATTGCCACCGAAGACGTGCGTTTTTATGCGCACGGCGGCATTGACCCCCGTGCCATTGGGCGGGCCGTTATCAGCTTGGGGCGCGATGGAGGTGGATCAACCATTACCCAGCAGTTTGCCAAAAACCTCTTTAAAACGCGCCGAAAAAACAATACCGGCCTGCTGAATAAGATTCCCTTCATTCGGAAAATAATCTACAAATCGAAAGAATGGCTGATGGCCCTTAAACTCGAGCGGAACTTCACCAAAGAAGAGATTATCACGTATTATTTCAACACGGTCGATTTTGGTAGTAATGCGTTCGGGCTGAAGACGGCCGCCCGCACCTTTTTCAATAAAGAACCCGATAGCCTGAACGTGCAGGAAGGGGCCGTGCTGGTGGGTCTGCAAAAAGCGACCACCAACTACAACCCGCTCCGAAATCCGCAACGCTCCCGCGAACGCCGGAATGTGGTGCTCGGGCAGATGGCCAAGTATAATTTCCTCACCAAAGCCCAGGTCGACTCGCTCAGTGCGCTGCCCCTGGAAACCGATTACACACCCGAAAATCCCTATTCCGGACCCGCCAGCTACCTCAAAAATGTGGTGCAGGACTACGTGGAGAAATGGGGCGAAGAAAATGGCTATGACTTGTATACCAGCGGTTTACGCATATATACAACCATCGACTCGCGGATGCAGACCTA
>JAYVAP010000430.1:0-2366 GCA_043750915.1 Spirosoma sp.
GGGGCAGCGGGCACTTGAAGCCTTGCCGTTTTGAAGATGCCGACCAGCTGTAGTGGGGCAGTAGTACGCTTTTGTTGAATTGACAGGCAGATTATAACAATTTGGTAATCATGGCGGTCGGCACAGGTCGTACCTTTGTGCTTTTCCTGTATATAAACTTCCATGAATCAACAGCTACGAAAGGCCATTCCCCTATGGATAGGGCTAATGGTAATGACCCTTGCCTGGAAGGCAATGGCGCAGGTGCCCTTTGCGGCAGGTAATCTGACAAATACACAAAATGTAGATGCCCTGCCCACCTCCAGTACGGCAGTATTTACGCAAAATTCGACTATTGTCGGTATTTATGCCGAGCGAACCGGCACCGCTACAACAATTGTGGCCAACAACGGATCGTCAAATACGGGCGCACTCTATAGCTATGGCATCGGCACCAACCCCGACAGGTCAATAGGCTCGGTAGGATCTGGAGCCGCCGGCAATTTCACGTATGGATACCGGCTGAAAAACGAGACCGGCGCGGTTATTACCTCGCTGCGTGTTCAGTATGCCGGTGAGCAATGGCGCAATAGTGCCTCAGCCGCCCAAACCGTAACGTTTTCATACCTTATTTCGAGTGCCGCCATTACAACCACAACCCCGGCAACGGTCTTACCCACCGGCTATGTTGCCGTGCCTGCGCTGGACTTTACCAGTCCCGTTACGGGCGGAACGGCTGGCCCAATCGATGGGAATGCAATGGCTAACCGGTCGGTGAAAGATTTGATAATCAGCGTTTCTGTTCCCAACGGTGCTGAAATTATGCTCCGTTTCTACGACCCCGACCATACCGGGGCAGACCATGGCCTGAGTATCGACGACCTGACCGTAACGGCCACCACAACCGGCCCGCTCATTCCAACCGTCAACTTATCCGTGAACCCCAATGCTGGTTCGGAAGCAGCCGCTACGGTCATAACCGTGACGGCCACCGCGTCGGCCACGGTCACGGCCAATCAAACCGTCAATCTGGCCGTAACGGGAACAGGTATTACGGCGGGTGATTACTCACTCAGCAACCCGACCATTATTATTCCTAATAGCGCCACATCGGGTTCGGTAACGCTCACGATAGTAAATGATACGGATGTAGAAGGCACTGAAACGGCCACGCTAACCATCAGCAATCCGTCGGCGGGTATTACGCTGGGCAGTACGACGACGCAGAATATTTCCATTACGGACGACGATGCCTCGGCAGTGCCGACGGTTTCCATCACCGCCACCGACGCCACGGGTGCCGAAACGGCTTCGGACCTGATCACGTTTACGGTTAGCCGTACCGGTGTTCTGACCAGCCCACTGGATGTGACGTATACGGTGGGCGGAACGGCCACCAACGGAACGGATTACACACCAGCACTGACGGGAACCCTAACGATTCCGGCTAGCCAGTCGTCGGCAGATATTACGCTGACACCAACGGACGATGCCATCGTTGACGCTAATGAGACCGTAATCCTTACGCTGACGGATGCCGCTGGCTATGATTTGGGCGGCATGGCATCGGCCACGGCTGTCATTACTGATAATGACGTTGCACCCGCTGTGCGCATCCGTGACATTCAGGGTACGGCCCACATTTCTCCGCGAGCAGGCGAAACGGTGCTCAATGTGCCCGGTATCGTTACCGTTTTGCGGAGCAATGGATTCTGGATGCAGGACCCCGGCCCCGATGCCAATGACAACACATCGGAAGGTATTTTTGTATTTACCAGTTCGGCACCCGGCCGCACGGTTGGCGAGTCGGTGCTGGTAAGCGGAACCGTGCAGGAGTCCCGTCCGGGCAATAACGTGCAAAATCTCACGGTTACGCAGCTTTCCAGTCCCAGCGTTTCGGTGGTGTCGAGCGGCAATGCGTTGCCCGATCCAGTTGTGATTAGTTCGCAGGCCGGTCCGGGTGTCCGGCGGATTCCAACCAATGTAATCAGCAATGATTTTCCGGCTAACGGCGATGTTGAACTGTCTACGTTTGATCCAACCGAAGACGGCCTGGATTTTTACGAAACGCTCGAAGGTATGCGGGTGCAAATCAACAACCCCGTCACAACGGGGCTACAGTCGAACTTTGGCGAAGTATATGTTACTGCCGACCGGGGTGCCGGTGCTACTGGCCTGAATTCACGGGGCAGCCTGACCATCAGCGGAACCAACACGACCGATATTAACAGTGGCATTACCAACAGCGATTTTAATCCAGAACGTATTCAGATCGACGATGTACTGTATGGTACGGGTAACACGCCCCGTGTAAACGTGGGTACGTTATTGAACACCATTGTGGGCGTTGTCAACTATGATTTTCTGAGTTACGAGGTTTTGCCGAG
>JAYVAP010000431.1:0-2473 GCA_043750915.1 Spirosoma sp.
GTTGCGAATGTGAATCCCACTTTGGTAGCGGGTTTGTTTTGCATGGTTTTCTTCTCGATAATCTGCCAGCTTACGCCCGCTTTGTCGGAGAAATTAAAACAGTTTTCGCCGAGTTCGTTTTTTTGGATGGCGGTGGCTGTCAGGCGGTTGTCTTTCTTCACGAGGTCATACACCATCGCTAATTTTGGGGTAAACAACGAGTGCAGCGTCACGCCCAACTCGCCCACGCGCTGATGCGCCGAACGGTCGGGTTTGTGTCGCCCAACAACATTTGCGGCAAGCTGAAATTTTTTATCCCCCGGGGTCCTAAACCCGACCGCTCGGCCCACCAGCGCGTGGGTGAGCTGGGCGTGACCATGCACTCGCTATACACCCCAAAGCTGGAGATGGTGTATGAGCTGGTGAAAAAAGACCCCCGCCTGACTGCCACCGCCCTCCTGAAAAACGAATGGGGCGAACGCTGTTTCAATTTTGCCGATACGGTGGGCATCAGCTGGCAAATAATTGAAAAAAAAACGACGCAGCACAAACCCCTTACCAAAGTTGAGTTTACCCCAACCAATAACTAACCTGTATCTGTATGAAAAACGCTGTTATAGTAGGCGTGCTTTTGCTGACCGCCCTGCTCGGTCCCGTCGGCACGGGTTTAGCCCAAAAACTCGACCTCGCCCGCCCCGAAGATAACCTGAAAGCTTTTATAAAAATGCGGGCTTCGCTGGTGGAGGGCGAAGAAACGGTCTATTACTGGAAAGGCCGGATTTATAGCTACCTGCCGGCCGAACGCTCGGTGCCGCTCTTCGACCTGGAAGCCTACAACATTGCCCGCGTGGTGAAAGTCGACGGGGGCTATCAGATGCTGACCCGCGAAGTAGCGGTGTACCGCGACCTGAAAACCGGTAAAATTCTCGAACGCTGGTACAACCCGCTCATCAAAGACAGTGTCGATGTAGTGCAGGTTTGGAACGACCCCGTCAATCAGGATTTGCTGCTGAAAGGGCGGTTTGGCGAGTGGGGCGTGCCCTGGCAACCGCTGGGGCCGGGCCGGGTGGTGATGAACTCCGACATCTTTCTGACGTATCCGTCGCCCCTCAAAAAGGCTGACTTCCCCGATAATTCGCGCTCCGACACCTACCAGGCCGCTGAGCTGTTCCAGTTTTTTATCGACGAAAAAGACTTGACCGACCCCAAAAAAACGAATGTTTACTCGGAAGTAAGCTGGGCCAGAATCAGCGATTTCCTGCCCTGGATGCGCATGGCCGACCGGCCCGGCAGTTTGGTTTATCACTGCCGGGGATCCAAACTGATGGGGAAGGGCATCAGTCCGTCCGGCAGTTTTGAGTTGCTGCCGGCCGACCTGAAAGCATATGTCCGAAAAAATCAGCCTGTTTTCACAACGGCACCGCTCACCAAAGAGCGCGATAATATGACCAGCTGGAAGTATTTCTACCAGCTGAAAACCAAGAAATAACGTTCTTCTGTCTCTAAACCCAACCTTCGATGAACGCCAAAATTTTTTACGGCTGGTGGCTGCTTGCGGGTTTGTTTGTGGTCTACGTGATCACCAATGGCGTTATTCTGAACACGCTGCCTATTTTTTACCCGGCTTTGGTGAAGGAGTTTGGTTGGAATCAGAGCCAGGTAACATCGCCCGCGCAGTTGCTGTTTCTGGTCATGGCGGTGTTGTCGCCCCTGGTGGGGGCACTGCTCGACCGCTACAGTGCCCGCAGTCTGATGCTGGTGGGAAGTATCCTGATTTTGCTTGCCTACGGACTATATGCCACCATGCACAGTCTCACGCAGCTGCTGCTGACCTATTTGTTGTTTTCGGTGGGCATTACGGCGGCCGGTATCATTCCGAGCATGCGCATCATCACCCGGTGGTTTGTGAAAAGCCGGGGGCTGGCCGTCGGAATTTTGTTGGTGGGATCCAGTTTGGGCGGGGCCATTTTCAACCAGGTGGCGGGCAACGCCCTACAGGAAAACGGCTGGCGCAGTGCCATTTGGCTGCTGGGCGGGGTGTCGGTCGGCATGGTGCTGATCCCCCTGCTGTTTGTGGTGCGCGATTCGCCCGAGCAGCTGGGTCTGCAACCCGACGGCCAGGGGCGCAGCGACCCGACCGGGAAGCCGGCGGCTGTGGGGCACTCAGTTACGCTTAAGGAAGCACTCCGCACGCCTAATTTCTACCTGCTCCTGTTTGTAACGGGAGCCATGTGGTTTTGCATTGTGGGGGTTATTCAGCACCAATCCCTGTTCTTCGCCGACCTGAAAACGACCATTCCGGTCAAGAATGTGTTGAGCCTGTTTTTCCTGAGCAGTGTACTGGGTAAAATCCTGTTTGGGTGGCTCAGCGACCGATTTTCTAAAAAATGGATCATGCTGGGTGCGGTACTGACGCTGGCCCTGGGCACCGCCGTATTATATGGATCGCCCCGCAACCCGCAACTGTGGCTGTGGGTCTATGCGGTGCTGTTCG
>JAYVAP010000432.1:0-10706 GCA_043750915.1 Spirosoma sp.
CCGCCGAACCGCGCTCCACCGTCGACGCGAAACGGGCAATACCTCGCCCGTGGAAAGATGAACCAGCCCACCGGTTTCAGTACGATCCAGCCGCTCAACATACCGGCGGTTAACCACGCAGTTGCGGTGCAGCCGGATAAACAATTCTTTGGGCAATTTAGGGGCGTAATATTTCAGGGTACGGGGCATCAGCATCCGTCCGCCGTCGGCCCAGTTCAGCCAGCTGTAGTTGACAACGGCCTGCAGGTAAACAAGTTCGGCAACCGGAAGAGACAGGCGCCCGATTTCGCGCTGGTACAATTTAAGGGGGGGCCACTCGGTTGGCTGAGTACGGGCCGAGATGGAAGCAGATGAGAAGGAAGTCATGGGCGCGGTTGGCAAGAGAGGTTAGAACTGTGATGTCACTCGTTGACTACACAATAGTAAGGGCAATTGATACCAGCCACTTGCTCATTCGTAACAAAGTCTATAAAATTTGTAACATCGGCGCTGAACACTTATTTTATGGAGGTGAAGGGCTTCGCATATGACCCGGAACAAGTATTTTTGTCGACTTTGCAGCCCGCCACCGTTGCGGCAAAACCAGGCATGAACCGCCCGACTCAGCTATTACTCCGCCAGTTCATGCCGACTTTTCTCGACAAATTCGGATGGTGTCAGGTGGTATTGCTCCTTAAAAACTTTGGAGAAATAAGCGGCCGTATCGAACCCAACCCGATCGGCCGTTTCAGAAACGGACACCCCCGTCAGCAACAGTTCGGATGCGCGGTTCAGCCGCACCGCCCGGATCAGTTCGTTCGGCGACATGCCGGTCATGGCCTTTATTTTTCGGTTCAGGTGCATCCGACTCATGCCCACGGCGTTGGCCATCGGCTCAACCCCAAACGATGAATCGTCTAAGCGTTCTTCGAGTATGGCATACACGCGGTTCATAAACCCCTCGTCGGGTGCCTGACTAACAACCGGCAGGTGCCCCTCGCGCAGTAATTGCTGGCGGGTGTGCTGCCGACTGCGCTGTTGCTGCTCCAGTCGGTTTCTAATGCGGGCGAGCAGTTCCTCTACCTGAAACGGTTTGTTTATATAATCGTCGGCACCCGCGTTCAGGCCTTCGATGCGACTTTCGGGGGCAGTTTTTGCCGTCAGCAGCAGAATCGGGATATGACTCGTCAGGGGGTTGCTTTTCAGTTGCCGACACAGTTCATAACCATCCGCCCCGGGCATCAGCACATCGCTGATAATCAGGCTCGGACCATCGGCAATGGCAGCGGCAATACCCTCCCGGCCGTTGCTCACCCGGCGCACCCGCCAGAATGGGGTCAGCAGGCTGATAACATAATCGGCAATGTCGTCATTATCCTCCACCAGCAGCAGCAACTGTCCACTGTCGGTCAAAACATTGCCAACGGGCGTATTCATCGGAAAATCGGCCGATGACCGGTCGGTAATGTTGGCAACTGCCAGCACGGCCAGTGCCCGGCGGCAGGGCAATTCGACCACGAATGTTGTGCCCGAACCGGGGTTACTCTGCACGCCAACACTGCCCTGCATCATCTCAACGAGTTCTTTCACCAAGGCCAGACCAATGCCCGACCCGCTCACATCCCGGTCGGTGGTGGCATCGGCCTGGTAAAACCGGTTGAATATGTGCGGCAGTTTCGCCCGTTCGATGCCAGCACCCGTATCGGTCACGATCAGCCGGATTTTATCGACATCTTCGGCACGACCCACTGGTCCGCCATCGGGCTGGGGCAGTGCCATAATCGATACGGTTACGGAACCTTTTTGGCCCGTGAACCGCAGGGCATTGGCTAACAGATTATTCAGAATTTTCTCAATTTTATCCCCATCGAACCAGTAGTAGGGATTAGCCAATGGCGCATGTACCCGCAGCTGAACCTGTCGGCGTTCGGCTTCTTCCTCGAAAACCCGCGTCGTGCGGTCCACAAAATCGGCCAGATCGCCGGGCGTTGGCGAAGCCTTCAGGTTTCCCGCTTCGAGTTTGGCCAGGTCGAGTAGCTGGTTAATGAGTTGTAGAAGCCGGTTGGCATTTCGGTACACCATGGCCAGGCTGGCCTGATGATGGGGGTCGGCGGTTTCCTGCAGCAACTGTTCGATGGGTGCCAGAATCAGGGTCAGGGGTGTACGGAATTCGTGGGTGATATTGGCAAAAAAACGGGACTTCACTTCGTCGAGATTCTTGAGTTGAACCGACTCCTGCTCGCGCAGTTCCATCCGGCTCATGAGCCGGATGCGGTTGATGCGGGTGCGCAAAAACAGGCCAATGGCCCCCAGCAGCAGCAACACATAGGCCCCATAGGCCCACCAGGTCCGCCACAGCGGTGGCTCGATGACGACCAGAATCTGCCGGGTATGCGGACTCCAGACCCCCGATGTATTCGAGGCATTCACCACAAAGGTGTAAGTAGCGGGCGGCAGGTTGGTGTACGTGGCCGTGGCCTGATTGCCGCTATACACCCAGTCATTGTCTAAGCCGGTCAGTTTGTATCGATACTGATTTTTGCCGCTCTGGTTGAACTGGAGGGCCGAAAAGTCGAAAGAAACGAAATTCTGGAGGTGACTGAGCCTGATTTCGGCGGTTTCGTTAATGTCGCGCTGGATGGGTGAATTTGGGTGGGTGGCATTAACCAGCTGGTTGTTGATGCGCAGGGCCGTCAGGGCCACAACGGGTTTGAAAGAATCCTCGCCAATCCGGCGCGGATCGAAAACCGTGTAGCCGCCAATGCCGCCGAATACCATTCGTGCGTCGGGCAGGGTAATGGCGTGGTGGCGGTTGAACTCCTCACCGGGCAACCCATCATCGGTCGAATAATTGCGAACCTCAAAAGTTCGGCTATCGAATCGGCAAAGCCCCCCGTTGGTGCTCAGCCAGAGATGGCCGTTGCCATCGGGCAAAATAGCATAAATAACATTGTTGGGCAGGCCCTCGGCCGTGCTGAACCGCCGAATCTGACCGGTCAGTTTGTCGAGCCGACACAGGCCGCTGCCAAACGTCCCGATCCAGAGGTGATTATACTGCGCCGGGTCCTGGGCCAGACTCAGCAGCGCATCGTTGGAGAGCGATTGCGAATCGGCCGGATTCGACCGCCAGCGAATGAACCGCCTGGCCGACAGGTCGGCCCGGAGCAGACCGTGGTTTTGGGTGGCTAAGTAGATACGTCCCCCATCGACGGTCATGGCCAGAATTTCGTAGGGATGATTGGGCGGCAATGGTAGCGGAAAGGCCGTAAACGTCCGCTGTTCGGGGTTATAGCGCACCACCGCCCGGCTATCTGCCCCAAGCAATCCCCACACGTCGCCCTGGGGTCCGGTGGCGAGGGTCGTCAGCCGAAACGCCCCGCCCGGCAACCACTTGCGCTCAATACCGGCCGGGCTAACCGGCTCAAACACCCGGCTGGCCTTGTTATACCGATAAGGCGGTGTTTGGGCCGTGCTGATCCACAACGCCTTCTGTCGGTCGAAGACCACGCTTATGGCATTGGGCAACTGATATCGGAGACCCGACGGAATCGCGCTGGCGGGCACACCCAGCTGCTGCGTCAGCCAGTCCGTGTGAAAACCTGCCTGATAGGGCCAGGCCATGAAGAGCCGTTTGTTGAGGTCATACTTAATAACGCCATCGCCGTTTGTGCCGATCCAGAGCACGTTCGAGCGGTCGACCAGCAGCGACATGGCCGGGAATTTGGCCAGCTTGGCTTGTCCGGCGGGGTCGGCGGGGTCCGAGAGCCGCACCAGCCCGCTGGTATCGGTATAGCGGTTCTGGTTTACATAATCGACACCCCGGTAATCCCGGGCAAATAGCGGTGTTCGGGTGGGCATGTCGGGCAGCGGCACGACGGTTCGTACCCGGCCAGCAACCGGATTAAAAATGGCAAACCGCCCCGGAAATCCCAGCATCAACTCGCCGTTGGCGCGTTGGTGCAGGCTCATCACATCATTTTGGGGCAAGCCCTGCCCGATCCGAAAGCCCGTAAACGCGCCCGATACCGGATCGTAACGAAACAACCCATCGCGAGCGGCCAGCCACGGGTGCCCTTTCCCATCGATCAGCAAAGCCCGCAGGGTGCGCTGGATGGTATCGCCCAGCGCGGGCCAATGGTGATGCGAAACGATTCCGTTAGGATTCAGCCGAAAAAAGCCGTTCGTTTGTGTGGCAACCCAAACATTGCCTCGCTGATCGGGATAAATGCCAACAATGGTATGACGGCCAACGGCCCGGCTGAACTGGGGCGATGCCGAAACCCGGCGGGTTTGCTCGGTAACCGGATCGAAGCAGTCTACGTTGTTGTTCTCGGTACGAAGCCAGAGTCGGCCTTTAGTGTCCTCCCTAATTTCGTAGATACTGCTGAAGGAAATTGACCCAGTCCGCTGCGGATCGTGGTTGTAAATGCGGAAGCGCACCCCATCGTAGCGGCACAGGCCATCGCGGGTGGCCAGCCAGATGAAGCCCCGCCGGTCCTGAATCAGCGATTTAATAAATCCCTGGGGCAACCCGCTCCGAACGGTGAGGTACTCCGGTCCGGGCACCGTAGCCAATACCGGTATTGCCTGGCTGAGCAAAGCCAGCAGGAACCAACGGCGTGACCATCGTGCAAAACGACCCATATAACAGGTTGAAGTCTGCCCGCTTTGGTTCTTATGAAGTGGCAACGGGCAGGTCAATTTGGCAGATAATATTGTCTTTATCAATTTTACGGTACTATATTTTTTTTGATGCTTTGTCAACCCCGCCTTTTTACGCGCTATTACCATGAATTTACGCCTTGAAACCCGGGTCAGCCAACCCCTTTCCAGCGTCTGGGCGGGCTTCGACCGGGCGTTGTTCAGCCGGCTTGCCCCACCATTTCCACCCGTCGAGGTGGTGCGCTTCGATGGCTGCCTGACCGGCGACGTGGTTCACCTGCGGCTCAATTTTTTGCTTTTCCGGCAGGACTGGATCAGCCATATTGTGGCGCAGGAATCCAGTGCCAGCGAGATTTATTTTGTCGATCAGGGGGTTCAGCTGCCGTTTTTTCTCAGCCAGTGGCAACATCGGCACCGGCTGCAGAACAACCCGGCAGGCGGCACCGTCATTGTGGACGACATCACGTTCAGAACCCCCTTCCGGCTAACTGATTACCTGATGTATCCGTTGCTGTGGCTCCAGTTTGCCTATCGAAAACCCATTTACCGGCGGGTGTTTGGCCAGCCCGGAGCCAGCCCAATTACTGACCCCTCCAATTAAAAGTAGGTCCATAAACTGTATGGATTGGTACATACGGGCTTTTTGAACTCCCCGGATTCCCTTACTTTTGTCCAGACCGTTACTTTTATTCCTGCATGAAGCTCCCGAACCTGACAACGCGTATTTTCATCGGCATGGTGCTTGGCATCCTGATCGGTTATTTCTTCCCGGCTACCGATTCGGGCTTTTCGGGTACTGACCTGAATATTCTGTCCAAAATTTTCCTGCGGCTCATCAAAATGATCATCGGGCCGCTGGTTTTTGCCACGCTGGTAGTGGGCATTGCCAAACTTGGCGATTTTGGGGCTGTGGGACGAATCGGTCTTAAAACGCTGGCTTATTTCTACTTTGCCACCATCCTGTCGCTGATTGTGGGGCTGCTGGTGGTTAACATCATGAAGCCGGGCGAGGTGATGAGCCTACCACTGCCCGCCAAAGGCACCGATACGGGCATCGAGGTGCAAAAGTTTACCTTCGATACGTTTATTACGCACATCTTTCCAACGAGTTTCGTAGAGGCCTTAGCGACCAACGAAATTCTCCAGATTGTGGTATTCAGCATTTTTTTCGGCATTGCCGTCGGCTCGGTGGGGGCGCAGGGCAAAATCATGATAAAAGCACTGGATTCTTTGTCGCACATCATGTTCAAAGTAACGGGCTACGTTATGGGGTTTGCGCCGTTTGGGGTGCTGGGAGCCATTGCCACTGTGGTGGCGCAGCAGGGGCTGGGCATTCTGGGGGGCTATGCCTACCTGATTCTGTGTTTCTTTGGCGGGCTGCTGTTTTTTATGTTCGTGGTGCTGGGGGCCATCTGCTTAGTGGTGGGGATTCCGTATCTGGCCCTGCTGCGCGAAATTAAAGATGCCATCATTCTGTCGTTCAGCACGGCCAGTTCGGAGGCTTCGTTTCCGCAAACTATTGAGGCCCTGCGCCGGTTTGGCTGCTCGGAGCGGATCATCTCGTTTGTGTTGCCGCTGGGCTATTCATTTAACCTCGACGGGTCGATGCTCTACATGACCTTCGCTACGGCCTTTATCGCGCAGGCTTATCACATCCCGCTCAGCATCGAGCAGCAGATTACCATGATGCTCACGCTGATGATTACTTCCAAAGGCATTGCTGGTGTTCCCCGAGCATCGTTAGTGATTATTGCCGGCACCATGTCGATGTTCAATTTACCCGCCGAAGGGCTGGCCCTGCTGCTGGGTATCGATCAGGTGCTGGACATGGGCCGCTCGGCTACCAGCGTAGCGGGCAACGCCGTGGCTACCTGCATTATCTCGAAGTGGGAAGGCGAGTTCCGAACCAAGCCAACCGATGTCGCTGAAATAACCGTTTGATAAATCGTTCATTGTTTTTTCGATTCCACACGCTGGATTTTTGGTTATTTCCGTAAATTGTGGGCCAAAACAAAGTAAGTTTTTCGATCATTTAACCACCTAAACCCTTGTTTCATGAAATGGTATACCAAAGTTCTTAAGAATTATGCCCAGTTCAACGGTCGTGCGCGACGCAGTGAATACTGGTACTTTTTTCTCTTTAGCGCCATCATCACCATTATTTTAACTTTTGTCGATCGCGCTATCGGCAGTGAGGGCGGTATGCTGAGTAATATCTACTCACTGGCCGTTCTCGTTCCGACCATTGCCGCAGGCATCAGACGAATGCACGACGTTGGCAAAAGCGGCTGGTTTTTGCTAATTCCTATCTACAACCTGATTCTGGCCTGTACCAACGGAGATCAGGGAGCCAATCAATACGGTGCCGACCCAAAAGAGATGGAGCATGTTGCCCTGGTTAAGTAAGCAAATGGACTGGCCAGGTCTTTTGTACATCCAAAAAAAGCCGTGACTTACGTCGTCGCGGCTTTTTTCATGACCGTTCATACCGCCTTTTGGCTCTTTATCCATAATTTGGTTATCATTGCCTGTTGAACAGGTACGTTTGATTTAACTCAATACCAATCCAGCGCCCAACTACACAGCATGAACATTCTTGAAACCCACCACATTGTTAAGCAGTACGCCGAACACCGGGCATTGGACGACGTGAGTTTAGTGGTACCCAAGGGCAGCATTTTCGGGCTGCTCGGCCCCAACGGCGCGGGAAAAACCTCGCTCATCCGCATCATCAACCAGATTACGGCTCCCGACAGTGGCGAGGTTATCCTCGGTGGCGAACGCCTGAAACCCGACCATATCAAGCGCATCGGCTACCTGCCCGAAGAACGCGGCCTCTACAAAAAAATGAAAGTTGGCGAGCAACTGCTCTACCTGGCCCAACTCAAAGGACTCAGCGAGAAACAAGCCATGGAGCGGCTCAAGACGTGGTTTGTGAAGTTCGACATTAAAACGTGGTGGACAAAAAACGTCGAAGACCTCTCCAAAGGCATGCAGCAAAAGGTGCAGTTTGTGGCCACGGTCATGCACGAACCCGACCTGATTATTCTGGATGAACCGTTTTCGGGCTTCGACCCCATCAACGCCAACCTGATAAAAGACGAGATTCTGGAGCTGCGCGATAAAGGCAAAACCATCATTTTCTCCACCCACCGCATGGAATCGGTGGAGGAACTCTGCGATCATATTGCCCTGATTCATCGCGCCAAAAAGGTCCTCGACGGCACCAAACGCGCCATTAAAGAACAGTTCAAAACCCATACCTACCACGTTGATTATCAGGGGGCACTGGACAACCTGCCGCCCGATTTTACCATATTGAGCACCCGCCCCACCGACGACAATTTTCTGCGGTCCGACATCCGGATTCCGCCCCATGCCGCCGTGAACGACCTTGTGCGTCACCTGCTCGACCGCGTAGTAGTCCGGTCTTTCGGCGAAAATATTCCCACCATGAACGACATTTTCATTCAGGCCGTTGGCGAAGTCCCAACTACCTGAAAAACCTTAGCTTAGTCAGGCCCCCTTATTTTATGAAAATCATTTTCCTTATTATCAAGCGCGAGTACTTAGTCAGGGTGCGCAAAAAGTCATTTTTAGTGATGACGATTCTGGGGCCGCTGTTGGTGGCGGCTTTCTACGGACTGGTTGGCTGGGCCGCTATCGGCTCGGTGGATCAGAAAAAAGTGGCGGTCGTGGATGAAAGCGGGCAGTTTGCGGGCAAATTCAAAAACACGCCCTCCCTGACGTTTTCGTTTTCACAAACCCCCATCGCAACGGCAAAGAAAGCGTTTCTCAAAAGCGGCAAAGATGTACTGGTTTACATCCCCAAAACCGTTCTGACCAACCCCGAAGGTGTTCAGATGTTTGCCGAGAAAGGGGTTAGCTTCGATCTCAAGTCAGGTATCGAGCGCACCATCGAGAAAGAAATCGAAAACATAAAACTCACCCAATCGGGCATTTCACGGCAGGTGATCCGCGATGCCAAAGTTGACGTGGATGCCGAAACGATCAGCCTCAGCGACGAGGGCGAGAAGCAAAGCAGCACGGGCGCGGCTTCGGCGATTGGGTTGCTTTGCGCCATCCTGATTTATATTACCGTCATGATCTACGGCATGCAGGTGATGCGGGGGGTGGTGGAAGAAAAAACCAACCGGATCATCGAGGTCATCATTTCGTCGGTGAAGCCTTTTCAGCTGATGATGGGCAAAATTCTGGGCGTGGGGCTGGTGGGGCTGACCCAGTTTGTGCTCTGGATTCTGCTGTCGATTGGCATCACCTCGGCGGGTACGGCCCTTTTCGGGAGCAAGTTTACCGGCAACCAGCCAACGGTGCAGGCGCAGATGCAGGCGGGAGCGGGTCAGCAGGCCGATATGCCGCCCAGCGTGGTCAAAGCCGCCGAAAATCCGGTTGTTGCCTTTATCAGCTCGATCAAAAACCTGAACCTGCCGCTCATTATCGGCTGTTTTATGTTCTACTTTCTCGGCGGATACCTGCTCTATAGTGCGCTCTACGGAGCCATTGGGGCCGCCGTCGACAACGAAACCGATACCCAGCAGTTTATGCTGCCGGTGACACTGCCCATTATTTTTTCGTTTATCATCGCCCAGTTCGTTCTCCGCGACCCCGACAGTAGTCTGGCTTTCTGGACATCGATTATTCCGTTTACGTCGCCCATTATCATGATGGTTCGGCTGCCCCTCGGCGTACCCATCTGGCAACTGGCCCTGTCGATGAGTTTGTTGGTGGTTGGCTTCGTGGGTACGACCTGGCTGGCGGCCCGCATCTATCGCGTCGGTATTTTGATGTACGGCAAAAAACCCACCTACCGCGAACTATCGAAATGGATATTTTATAAGGCTTAAAAACCAATATCGATTACTAACGGCTGAAAAACCCACCCGCCGGTGGTCAGGTTATAAATGCTGCGGGTACCCACTTCAAAGGGTGTTCGCAATCGGAGTACGTTGAAAACAAACGATACATCGAGACCGGCAGTTTGGTAAAGCTGGTTGCGGATTTCATTACCGCGCAGCCGCCCATATATATCCCGGACATCGAGCGTGCTTTGGCCATTGGCTACGTCGAAGAACCCGCCCGTTTTGATGCGCTGCACGTAGAGCCACCGCCCCAGCGCCCAGTGCGTGTCGGCCAGCGGCAGGCGGTATTCGGCACTGCCCGTCGTTATGTGGTCGTCGCTGATGTAGTTTTGCCCGCGCGGATAAAATATGGCGGGCTGAAACCGGTAGGTACCCCGCGACTGCTGCTGGTAGCCGCCCCGCAGCCGTAACGCGTGGTGTCTGCCAATGCCGGGCAGGAATAGGTTGGCCTGAAGCCCCCACTGCTCGCCTTGCAACCCGCCACCAAAAGGTGTGTTGCGGTAGGTGGCCGACAGCGTTTGCCCCCAGCGGGAAGCCACGTCGCGTTTGCTCCGGCGCAACAGCCGCGCATACGAAAAGCCGTAGGTCATGGCACTGAGCGATCCGGCACCACCTACTTCGCTGATACGGCGGATAGGCAGATCGTAGCCACTCACCGACAGGTAATTATAGTATGCCGACAAAGTGGCCGACTGACTGTATTTTGACTGGGTAAACGTAAGGGGCAACCGCAAGCCGGCGGTCAGCTGATTATACTGCCAGCCGTCGGCCCGCAAGCTGTCGCGTGGAGCAACCCGGTCTATGTAGAGCGATGTATTGCGGTTACCGCGCTGGAAACTTAGGTCGAAAATGGGATATAGTCCCTGGTAGCTCAGGTTGGCAAAGTAAGACCCCACGCGCTCGGCCTGGTTGTAGGTGTAACCAACGCCCACCTGCGTGGTGCTCAGCAAATCCTGCGAATTCAGGCCTACCGTCAGCTCCTGCCCCGTCGACCCGATAACGGGTCCCCAGCTATAAACATTGAGGGCATGAGCCAGCCGTGCGAATCGGCCCGGCTTGTACAACTCCTCGGCCGCCGTGGAGTCGGCCGCCGAGGAGTCGGCCACAGTAGAATCGGCCAGCAGTTGCCGTACATCAGCCGCCCCCGGTTCTCGCTGCGCCAACGACGTATCCAGTCGGGGGGGC
>JAYVAP010000433.1:0-9109 GCA_043750915.1 Spirosoma sp.
CAGCCAGCCGTCCTGATTGATGTCGGCGATGGTCAGTCCCAGCCCGTAGCCCTCGTTGAGAATACCGGCCTCGCGGGAAACGTCAACGAACATACGCCCCGCGCCTTCGTTCCGATACAGCCGGTCGGTGCTTAGCCCTTCACCATTGCGTCGTTTGGGCCGAATGGTGTTGCGGCCGGTGCGCTCCACCGCGTTGTTGAGGATGTAACAGTCCAGATCACCGTCGCGGTCGTAGTCGAAAAAGGCGGCCTGGGTATTCATACCGCTGTCGTCCAGACCGTATTCGTGCGCTGATTCCTGAAACGTCGGCACGGCACCAATTTTCGTTGACTTATTGATAAACAAGAGATTATGTCGGATTGTACGACTCGTATCGCGTCCGGCAACGCTCACGTAGATATCCGGCCAGCCATCCTGATTAACGTCTGCCACGGACACCCCCATACACCACGCGCTGGTTGTGACACCCGCTTTGGCCGTTACATCGTTGAACCTGAACGAACCCTGGTTAAGATACAGTCGGCAAGTGACGTTGTTACCCGCAAAGAACAGATCCTGTTTGCCATCGCGGTTGAAGTCGCCCACGCCCACCCCGGCCCCGTTGTAGAGGGGGTCGTAGGTGTTGGCGTTGAGCGTATCGTTCTCGAAGGGCTGCATAGCGTTGTTGAACGCAATGCCCGACTCAGCCGATCGAATGGTGGTGAACAAAGCCTTTGCCGGGTGGTCGTCTTTACAGGCCGACACGCCCCCGACCAACAATAGTAACAGAATACAAAACCGCATGAGAAATGGACTAAATAGCAGTATAGAAAGAAGAAGTAGTAAAAATAGACTGGAAAAGCCGGATGTTTGCGATCATTTTTTCGTAGCTTTAATACTACATTTCGTAAATCGCTGACTGTGGACAGCTTACTCAACTATCATCAGGCGTCGGACACCCGAATTTGGGACGACTTTTTGCTTGGCAGCAAAGAAGCCTATTCGTTTATGTATGAAAAGTACGCCCGTGTGCTGTATAACTACGGCTACAAGATTGCCCAGAACCGCCAGCTGACCGAAGATTGTTTGCAGGATTTGTTTCTGACTATTCTGGAAACCCGCAGTCGGCTGGGCCATACCGACTCCATCAAGTTCTACCTGATGCGCTCCCTCCGGCGCGAAATTGTCCGCAAACTCACCGGTGGGTCCGGGTCCCTGGCGCAGCACCGGCAGTTAGACGACCACGACATCGATTTTAGGGTTGAGTTCCAGTACGAACCAACCTGGCTCGACTCACAAATCAGCAAAGAACGTTCTGAAGCCGTTCTGCGCGAACTGAACCAACTCCCCGCCCGGCAAAAAGAAGCATTGTTCCTGAAGTTTTTCGACGACCTGAGTTACGACCAGATTGCGGGTATCATGGGTATTGAAACCACTTCGGCCTATAAAGTTATCTACAAAGGCATTGCCGCCCTCCAAAAACGGATGCCCGCCGATCTGCTCACGCTTCTACTTTGACTAATCCCCGTCAGACAACTTTTTTCTATCACTTTCCCCTCAAAAAAAAGTCTCTTTCCGGGGGATAATTTGGGGGGGCGGTTCCTTTGATAGAATAAACTGACCCGCTCCCTCCTGTCATGACCAACCCATACCATGCGTTTACCGTTCGCGATTTTGTGCTCGACGATGCGTTTCGGCGGTGGGTCTATCAGCCCGATGAGCAGAACATGACCCGCTGGCACACGTTCATGCTCACCAACCCAACGCAACAGGCCACCATTGATGAAGCGGCTTCGCTGCTGCTCCACCTGCGTGCCCGCTACGACGACCTCACCGAGGCCAGTCAGCAGCGCATTGGGCAGGTGCTGACCGAAGCGGCTTTGGCTGCGCTGCCCGACCGGTCGCAACCGGCTGGCCACCCGATAATTGTTCGCCCGCTGTGGCAACGGCAGGGGTTTGGGTGGCGGGTGGCGGCCTGCGTGGCGGCACTTGTGCTGATGGCGGGGGCCACAGTCTGGTTTGTGTGGATACCCCACCAACAACAGGTGCATACCGCCTTTGGCGAAAACCGAACCGTGACCCTACCCGACGGATCGACGGTGCTGCTCAATGGCAACTCGACACTCACCTTCGTGAACCCCTGGCGTGACAACGAAAGCCGGGCGGTCTGGCTCGATGGCGAAGGTTTTTTTAAGGTTACCAAACAGCAGCGATCCGGCAACCCGGTGAAATTTGTGACCCATACGCCCGGTCTGGATATTACCGTGCTGGGCACGCAGTTCAACGTGAACACCCGCCGGGGCAACACCGATGTCACCCTGGTGGAAGGACGCGTTCAGCTCGCCAAACCGGGCAAAACCGATCTTCGACACATCACTGAAATGAAACCCGGCCAGGTGGCCTCGGCCCGCGCCAACATTGGGCAGGTGGCGGTTAGAACGGAAAATGCCCGGCTCCACACCGCCTGGACCCACCACACGTTTGTGTTCGACAACACACGCCTGAGCGATATTGCCCGGCAACTCGGCGATACGTATGGACTCGATATTGTTTTTGACGACCTGGACCTGGCCAACCAGCATTTCACGGGCAACCTTACTAACCACAGCACCGAAACCCTCCTGACAACCCTGGCCATTACGTTCGACCTGACCATTCACCGCGATGGCAACCGGGTTATTTTGCAACGCAATCCCTGATTGAATGAGAGTCGGCGACTGGCAGCGATCTGGCGCAGGCGACTTCCCTACATTCTACCTGTTCGACCAATTAACTTTATCTTTTCAACACCCTATTATCTATGAAACGCAAGTCTATCCCGTTCTCAGTGCTGCTGGTCGGCATTGGGGTTTGGCCCCTTTGGCAGCCCGCCGTTGCGCAGGCACTGTCTCGCCCGCAGTCGGCCTATGCCAGCACCAGCCACCGGCCACAGTCACCGGCCGACCAGCCGGGCCGTTCGCTCAAACGCGTGCTGCATGACCTGGAAAAGCAGTTTAATGTCAATTTTGCTTACGACGAACAGTTGCTCAGCGGTAGGCAAACGGAGGTTAGTGTAGCCGGTCTCTCGCTCGATCAGGCACTGGCTCATCTGGGCGAGTCGCAGGGATTACGCTACCGAAAAGTAACCGACCGGCTCTATGCCATTCAGGCATTGCCCGCAAAAAACGTTTTGGCCGGGGGCGTTCCAACAACCGGAACGGCAACCGTGGCCCAAAATCTGATACCAATCGAAACCACTGATAATCAGCCGGTCCGGCGAGTTACGGGACAGGTAATCGACGAGAAGGGCGAGGGACTGCCCGGTGCCAGCGTGGTTGAGAAAGGCACTGCCACCGGCACCACCACCGATGCCAGTGGCAACTTTGTTTTGAGTGTGTCAGATGCCGCTACTACGCTGACCATTTCGAGCGTGGGTTATGCCAGCCAGGATATAGTTATTGGCGACCGGACGGCCATCGAGGTAAAATTAGTACCCGACGACCGCACGCTGGAGGAAGTGGTTGTCAGAATTGGCTATCAGACGGTGCTGAAGAAAGATTTGACCGGTGCCACAGCCATTATCAACCCCACCCAGTCGAACAAAGTAACGGCTAACTCGCTGGCTGAGTCCCTTCAGGGCCTCTCGCCGGGTATTACGGTGCGCAACACGGGCGTGCCAGGCCAGCAGGCATCGATTCAGATCCGGGGCGTGGCCAGCTTCCTCAATACCGACCCGCTCTACGTCATTGACGGCATGATTGCCGATGCCAACCCAACCATCAACAACGACGATATTGAGTCGATTCAGGTGCTGAAAGATGCGTCGGCAGCGGCCATCTACGGCTCCCGGGCGGCCAATGGCGTGGTCATCATCACCACCAAACAGGGTAAAGAAGGGCCGGTGAAGGTATCGTTTTCGGCCAAATACGGGGCGCAGCAACTCTACAGGCGCTGGGATGTAATGGATGCGTCGGGCTTTGCGGCCCTGCAGCGGCAGCAGTACCAAAACTCCGGACTAACGCCCCCCGCCAGCGTAGCCACGGGCACCTTCAATCCCAATATAAACACCAACTGGCAGGATCAGACACTACACACGGGCAGTTTGCAGGATTATAACCTGACGCTGTCGGGCGGCACCAAAACCGGCACCTACCTGGTTTCAGGTTCTTATTTCAAAAACGAAGGCTACGTCATCGGCAGTAACTTCGACCGGATTAGCCTGCGCATCAACACCCGCAGCCAGCTGGGCCGGGTTACGGTGGGCGAAAACGTAGTGCTGACCAACTCCAACATTCAGAATCCACCGCCGGGCATCAACCCCATTTATGACATGGCGGGTATGCTGCCCGTGATTCCGGTACAGGACCCGCGCTACATCAACGCCACCAACCCCGGCGGCTACGGCATCGGCACCTTTCCCGATGCGGTAACCTACGCTTTCAACCCGGTGGCCGCCCGTACTCTGTCGACCAGCAAAAGCAATTTTGCCAAGCTGGTGGGCAATGCCTTTCTGGATTTTAAATTTACCGATTGGTTAACCTACCGCTTCAACGCGGGCTTAGAAGCCAGTTTCGACCACCTCCAGAACCTACGTCAGATTGGCGTATATCAGTTCAATGCGGCTGTGGTGCCCAGTTCGATAGGCGAAGACCGGTCGCGCTATTACAGCCTGCTGTTTGAGCATACGCTGAATTTTAACCGGACTTTTGGTGCCCACAGCATCAACGGCGTAGTGGGCGTTAGCCAGCAAAATGCCCGGCGCGACGTAACGACAGGGTCGCGCACCAACTTAGCGACCTCAGGCGGGGTCTATTTTCCCACCATCGACGCGGCCACGGGTGTTTCTAATTCGGCGGGGGGCACACCGGTAAACTACCGGATTCTGGGCTACCTCGGGCGACTCAACTACGCCTATAAAGACAAATATCTGCTGACCCTGACGGGCCGTGTCGATCAGGATTCGCGCTTTGGTGCCAACTACCGGACCGGCTTTTTCCCGTCGATGGCCGGGGCCTGGCGTATCAGCGAGGAGCCATTTTTTAAGGTCGACTGGATTTCTGACCTGAAGCTGACCGCGTCTTATGGCAAACTGGGCATTGTGGTACCCACGCTGGGCTCGTTTCCCTACACCGCTTTTATCAACAATAACCCACGGGCCATTTTTGGTCCCAATCAAACGCCCAATGTGGGGGCCTATCAGGCCCAGCTGGCCAATCCTGATCTGCGCTGGGAGCAGCGGCTGTCGCAGAACTACGGGCTAACGGCCAGTTTCCTCAATAATCGCATCTCCACCGAAATCAACGTCTATAACTCGCTGTCGTCGGATGCGATTCTGAACCTGCCCGTGCCGGGCTACCTCGGCAACCTACAGGGTGATCCTTATGTCAACACGGCATCGATTCGGAACCAGGGTATCGAGTTTTCGGCCACCTACCGCAACAACCAGAATCCCTTTAAGTGGGATGTGTCAGCTAATTTCACGACGATCAAAAACCGGGTCGAGAACATTGGAAACCTGGGGCAAAATGTCGATTATATCCAGGCTGGCAACACCCGCTCGCAGGTGGGTAACCCCGTGGGCCGGTGGTATGTGCTGAAAACTGCGGGGATTTTTCAGAATCCGGAAGAAGTTGCCAACCATAAAGGGCCGGACGGCAAACCCATTCAGCCCAATGCAAAACCCGGCGACATTCGCTATGTAGACACCAACAACGACGGCCGAATTACGCAGAACGAAGACCGTCAGTTTGTGGGATCGCCCTGGCCTAAACTACAGGCTGGTGCCCAGTTCAACGCCAGTTATGGCCCCTTTAGCCTGAATGTGCAGTTTTTGGGCGTGTTTGGCTATACGGTTTATAACGACGTTCGGCGCAGTTTGGACAGCTACCAGAACACCAACTTCCGGCAGGACATAAGCCCCTGGTCGGCTACCAACGCCGGCACGAGCGATCCGCGCATTGGGCGGGCCGATAACGATCAGGGTATCATTGCCAACAATTTCCCCTTCACCGACCGATGGCTTGAGAATGCTTCGTATGGCCGGTTGCGCAACCTGGAAATTGGCTACACGCTGCCTAAAAACCTGCTTACCAAAATCAACGTCCGCAACAGCCGGGTCTTCGTGAGTGGACAGAATCTGTTCACCATCACAAAATATACCGGCCTTGATCCCGACGTGACAGGTGCCAATATTCAGGAACGTGGCGTTGACAATGGCCACTGGCCATCGCCCCGCGTGGTTTCGGTGGGTTTAACCGGCGACTTTTAATTCTAACTCATTTCTCCCATGAAAAAGATACTTCTCTGTCTGGCTGCTACGGCGTTGCTGACGGCCTGCGACCGAAATTTAGATATTGTGAACCCCAACCAGCTAACGGCGCAGTCGTACTGGAAAACGGAGGCCGATGCGTTGGCCGGTGTCAACGCCGTTTACAGCACGCTGCACCGGGGCGGCATCTCACGGTGGCTGCCCTTCTACTATATTATCCGCTCCGATGAAGGCCGTAGCCAAAGCCCCGCAACGGACATTGTCAATAACATGGATCAGTTTCTGATCACGGATTATAACTACGGCAATGCCTATGCGGTCTGGAACGATAACTTCATTGGCGTGAACCGGGCCAATCAGGTGATCGACAATGTGCCCGCCATTGGTATGGATGCCGGCCTGCGGGCACGGTATGTGGGCGAAGCCAAATTTTTTCGGGCGTTCTATTACTACCACCTCGTAACGCTGTTTGGCGGTAATGTACCACTAATTCTAAAAACGTCGGTTGTGGGCGACAAACCCGCTTCGGCAACCACGGCGCAGGTGTGGGCGCAGATCGAAAAAGACCTCACCGATGCCGCTGCGGTGCTGCCGGCAACCTACGGCAATGCCGATTTGGGCCGGATCACCAAAGGAGCGGCTTATGGGTTGCTGGCGAAAGCCTATATGCAGCAGCGGAAATATACCGAGTCGCTGCTGCCGCTGCAATGGTTAGTTGAGGGAGAAGGCAAAAGTACTTATTCGCTAATGCCCAACTACCGAGATAACTTCCTGATTACCAGCGAAAACAACAGAGAATCAGTGTTTGAATGGCAGTTTGAAATCAACTCAGCTGAGTTTACGGACGACGACAGCCAGACACCAAACCACAACTTTGGCACCTCACTGTCGCAGTTTTTTGGCCCGCCCGGTATCGGCTGGTCCGACGGGGAAGCCCACCGCTGGCCCACCCGTGCGTTTTATGAGAAAACAGCCGCCGGTACCCGCGACCCCCGCCTGGCGGCTTCGTTTCTGTTCGACTCGACCGACGTACGCGGGCCAGATTTCACCCTCATCTATGGCCGGACCTTTACCGATCGATATGGCAAAGACAACAAGCGCGTTTGGTTCCGTAAGTTTCAGAACGATCACTGGAAAAACGAAGAAGGCTACCGCTCGCCCAACAACTGGCGTTATATCCGCTACGCCGACGTATTGCTGCTGTATGCCGAAGCCCTCAACGAAACCGGCAAAACCACGCAGGCCTACGCTTACGTTGATCAGGTACGGCAACGGGCGGGTTTGCCCAAACTCTCGGTGGCCCAACCCGGGCTTACGAAAGAGCAATTTCTGGCGCAACTCAAACACGAGCGTGTTACGGAATTGTCGGGCGAGGGGCACCGCTGGAACGACCTGGCCCGCTGGGGCGATTTAGACCCTAAATTAGCCCCCCGCGACCCGGCTTTCAGCACATTTGAGAAAGGGAAAAGTGAGTTGCTGCCCATTCCGCAGCTCGACCGCGACCTGAACCCAAACCTGATACAAAATAAGAACTATTGAGCGTTTAACAGAGAAAACACCCCAACCGAAAACACCGCATTTTTCGTTCAAAGCGGGCGGTGTTCCCGGTTGGGGTAAATGCTTTCCCATTTCCTTCTCAACCCTGAAAAACGGCCGGCTGCTATTCCTTCTTGCCTTTTACGGCTGTAAATCTTCGGCTCCCACCCCGGCCAGCAAAACGCCACCGGTGGTAACGGTAGACACGGTCGGGAAATTTAAAAACCCGGTTTTGCCCGTGGGTCCCGATCCGTGGGTGACGGCCAAAGACGGATTTTACTACCTCATGCACACCACGGGAGCTAACCTGCGCATCTATAAAACCCCGGCCATGAGCCGCCTGGATATGGCCCGGCCCGTTACCGTTTGGACACCACCCACCACTGGCCCCAACTCGCGTAATATCTGGGCACCCGAACTCTTTAACGTGGGGGGGAAATGGTATATTTATTATGCCGCCGACGACGGTAATGATGCCAACCACCGGATGTTCGTTCTCGAAAACGAAGCCGCCGACCCCACCACCGGCACCTGGACCGACCGGGGTCAGCTAAATCTGCCCGATAACAAATGGGCCATCGACGGCACGCTGCTTCAGCACAACGGCCAATTGTATTACGCCTGGTCGGGTTGGGAAAACAACGTGGCCGGTCCGCAGCACATTTACTTCTGCAAACTTACCAATCCCTTCACCGCCGAAGGGCCGCGCATCCGGCTGTCGTCGGCCGAATACGCGTGGGAAAAGCAGGGTTTTGGCGTAAACGAGGGGCCGGAGTTTCTGGTCCGCAACAACCGGATATTCCTGATTTATTCGGCCAGCTACTGCGCAACCGATCAGTATGCGCTGGGCCAACTCACCGCCAGCGCTACTGCCAGCCTGACGAGCGTGGCCTCATGGATCAAATCGCCCACGTCCGTGTTTGGCCCCTACGCCACTAATGGCACGTATGGCGTGGGGCACAACGGTTTTTTCAGTACGCCGGATGGCAAAGAGGACTGGATTATATACCATGCCAATGCGGCACCGGGTCAGGGCTGCGCCGATTTTCGTTCGGTACGGATGCAGCGGTTTACGTGGAAGGCCGATGGCTCGCCCGATTTCGGTACGCCCGCAGCCCTCACCGATTTGCTGAAACGGCCCGGTGGAGAGTAATTATAGGGCCGAATCTCCGGTTCGGGCGTAATAGATTCATTGTGCTATTTTGATGGCCGGGCCAGAGGCATGGCCCTGTATTAAAAGGCCCCCCCGATACGCATCGGGCGGGCCCTTTGGTGAACAAGAAATAGGCTTATTTCTGAAACGACTTAAACACGTAATCCCAGAATGGCGACGAAACGCCGTAGTTG
>JAYVAP010000434.1:0-3579 GCA_043750915.1 Spirosoma sp.
CGTTTTCACCAGCAGGGCCAGATACTCGTCGTATTCGGCTGCCGACGCGAAGAAATCGGGGATGCCCGTGCGCGGAAACTTGTCGAACACTTTGGAGCGGTACGACTTAAAGCCCGTGTTGCGGCCCCGCCAGAAGGGAGAGTTGGTCGAGAGCGCGTAGATATGGGGCAAAAAGTACCGCACGGCGTTCATAATCTGGATGCCTTCGTTGCGGCTTTCGATGCCCACGTGTACGTGCAATCCGAAGATAAGGTTCGAGCGGGCCACGTCGCGCAGCTCGTCGATGAGCTGATCGTAGCGTTCGTTGGGCGTAATGAGCTGACTTTGCCAGTCGGAGAAAGGGTGCGTACCGGCGGCTGCAATTTTAAGGTTTTGCGCGTCAGCCAGCTCGATAATCATTTTGCGCAGGTAGGTCACCTCCTGGCGGGCATCCTGAATGTTTTGGCAAATGTCGGTGCCCACTTCCACCACGGCCTGGTGCATTTCGGCTTTCACCCGTTCCTGCAGGATTACTTTGCCGCCTTCAACAATTTTGGACATGTGGGAGCGCAGTTCTCCCGTATGTGGGTCGATGGTCTGGAATTCTTCTTCGATTCCGAGGGTAAATACGGGCATTGGCGCAGGGGATTAGAGCAGTTATTCGCCGGATGAGTTGAAAAAAGAGGGGGAAGATACTATTTTTTTATTAAATACAGCAGCGGCAAACCCAGTTCCTGGCGGGTTCATGGCCAGGCTTACCCACCAGTCCACAATCTTTCGTACTTTTGTGGAAACAGTCAATCCATGCAACCACAGGCGTTATACGACGAGATACCCCAATTGGATTTAGCCGATTTCACATCGGGCGATGCCCAGCAGAAAGCCCGCTTTGTGCAAAAGCTGGGTGCGGCTTTCAACCAGATCGGGTTTGTGGCCATCAGCAACCACGGCCTTACCCACGAGCTTACCAACCGGCTCTATACGTCGGCCCAGGCTTTTTTTTCGGCACCCGACTCCGTCAAGCAGCCGTATGAGCATCCCGAACTAAACGGGCAGCGCGGCTACATCGGCAAGGGTAAAGAAACGGCCAAAGGCTTCCACGTGGCCGATCTCAAAGAGTTTTACCACGTGGGCCAGCCCAAACCCGTGGGCGACATGCCCGCCAATGTGCTGCCCGCCGAATACCCGCAGTTTTCCGACGCAGCCCTAACGGCCTACCAAACCCTGGAGCACGCCGGTACCATGCTGCTGCGGGCCATTGCGCTTTACTTAGATTTACCGGAACTGTATTTCGATGATAAAGTAAAAAATGGCGACAGCATTTTGCGGGCACTGCACTATTTCCCGCTCGACCCCGCCACCACGCCCGACGGTGCCGTTCGGGCAGCGGCCCACGGCGATATCAACCTCATTACGTTGCTGATGGGCGCATCGGCCGACGGCCTGGAAGTGCTCCGGCGCGATGGCCAGTGGATTGGTATCACGGCCCTGCCCGATCAGGTGGTGGTGTACGTGGGCGACATGCTCGACCGACTGACCAACCACAAACTCAAATCGACTATTCACCGGGTGGTGAACCCGCCCCGCGAAAAAATGGCCCAGTCGCGCTATTCAATACCATTTTTTATGCACCCCCGCGCCGACATGGACCTGAGCAGCCTGGCCAGTTGCATTGATCCGCAGCACCCGAAACTGTATGTGAATATGACAGCTGGTGACTTTCTGGACGAACGCCTACGGGAACTGGGACTGAAGAAATAAGGCTTCTAAACCGCCCATACCGGTTCTTTTAGCCATGATCCGCCCTACGCTACCCCACATTCAGCCGGTTCGCCGAATACGGTACGTCATCTTTTTGAAAGACGTGCTGATTCTGGCATTGACCACTTTTGGCGGGCCACAGGTGCATTTGGCCATGCTCTACGACCGGTTTGTGCTAAAACGCCGGTACATCAATGAGGCCGAGCTGATGGAACTCAACGCGCTGTGTCAGGTACTGCCCGGACCGACTTCCACCCAGACCATTACGGCGGTTGGGTTCAAAATTGGCGGCCCCAATCTGGCCTACATCACCCTGCTGATCTGGATACTGCCGGGCGTTTCAATCATGACGGCTGCCGGCATGGGTATCTATTACCTCGAACAGCGCCAGATTTCGCTGCACTTTGCCCGGTTCATTCAGCCCATGGCGGTGGGTTTTCTGGTGGTGGCGGGCTATCGAATCGGGCAGAAAGTGATTAAAAACAGGGTCAGTTTAGCCCTGGCACTGGCGGCCACGGTGGCGGCCTACCTGTTTCGGTCGCCGGTAATGACCCCCCTCGTTATTGCCGTTGGCGGCCTGACCACCGCCCTGACCTACGAAAAACAGGCACGCATGGATAAACAGCCACTCCGGGTGCAGTGGGCCAATTTTTTCCTGTGGCTGGGTGTCTTTGTGGCGGCTGCCGGTTTGGGGGCACTCACGCATTCGCTGCCGGTGCGGCTGTTCGAGAACTTCTACCGCAACGGCAGTTTTATATTTGGCGGGGGGCAGGTGCTCACGCCCATGCTCTACAACGAGTTTGTGGCTTTCAAGCATTACCTCAGCCGCGAGGAGTTTCTGTCGGGGCTGGGGTTGGTGCAGGCCGTTCCGGGACCCGTATTCTCGTTTGCGTCCTACATTGGCGTACTGTCCATGCGGCACCAGGGCGTAAGCGGCCAGCTGTGGGGCAGCTTCGTGTCGACGGCCGGTATTTTTCTGCCCGGCACATTCCTGATTTTCTTTGTGTACCGGTTTTGGGAGCAACTCAAGCGGTATCGGGTGGTGCGGGCCTCGCTGGAGGGCATCAACGCTGCCAGCACGGGGCTGACGGCCGCTGCCGCCATCATCCTCTTCCAGCCCATGGTCCCCCACTGGCCGTCGGTGACGGTGGTGCTCACGACCATTGCATTGCTGCTCTACACCCGAACCCCGCCCTACGTGCTCATTCTGGGCGGTTTGTTGTTGGGCCTGTTGCTGTGATCCGGGCCACCGGCCTCAGCCGTCGCATACGGCAGGGCGGGCGGATGTTGGTAATGGTCAGTGTTTGGGTTCGTTCATCTTTGTAATTGCCTGATAAACAAGCACCCTGAATTTGTCGTTCAGGTCGCCGTAGCTGTTGGGCACTTTCTGGGTATAGAGCAGGGCCACCACGTTTTCGGTTGGGTCGACCCAGTAGGTGGTGCCAAAGAAGCCGCCCCAGTCGAACGATCCTTCGGAAACGGGCAGTCGGGCCGCGCTTTTCTCTGAGGTGATGGCAAAACCCAGCCCGAATTTGTTGAGGCCCTGGTTGAGGTCGCCAATCTGGTTGGTGGTGATGAGCCGCACCGTGGTTGGGCTTAGAAAGCGTTTGCCGCCATATTCTCCACCGTTGAGCACCATCTGCAAAAAAATGGCGTAGTCATAGAGCGTACCCGACAGGCCCGCGCCCCCCGAAAAATACGTTCCGGCCTGCTTTGGGTAATCCACCGAAATACCACCCGACGCGGGCATTGGCCGAACGGCCTTCAGCGAATCTTCGGTATAAACGCTGGTTAGCCGGGCCTGTTGGGCAGCGGGCAGATAAAAATAAGTGTCGTTCA
>JAYVAP010000435.1:0-3571 GCA_043750915.1 Spirosoma sp.
CCCCTCCAACAGTGAGCAGCTGATTGCCCTGGCTGCGTCGGTGGTAGCATTGCCCAACGCGCCGGATGCCGACCTGGAGAAACAAAACCCAGGGTTGCCCATCAAAAAGCTGATGATGGGGCTAATGGTTCTGCGGTTCCGTCGGCCCCGGTTTCTGTCCCGAAAAAAAGGCGAAGGTATCCGGCCGCTGCACTTTTGGGATTGGATTTAGGAAGTGCATTTCGTAATCACCTCTAAAACGGGCTACTCCAACAGGAACAGCCCGTTTTTTATTGCCTTGAATCAGTCTGTTTGTGCGCCATCGCCCCGCCCTCATCCGCACAAACCAGCCAGGTGTATGCATCTCCGGTCAAAAAAATAATATTATTCCTATTGATCAGGCATAGTTATTGTGCGTTAATTAACGGTCTGTTACCGAAACCTACCGTATATGAATCTGTCGTTTCTATTGCCTCTGGTTATGGGTGTTTTTGTGGCAGCTGCGCCACCAGTGGTAACAATTCTGGCACCCGGTGGGCCTGCATTCCGTGGACAAAACACTGAGTATAAACTTTTCAGGGTACCGAAACCCGACCTGCCACCGGTCTATTTTTGTGGTGAATCGGTGCCGCTGCACGAAGAAATGATTGCCCGCCGGTTGGTATCGGCCCTGTCGAGTCGGGCCGTTCAGAACAGCGACCTGTACCGAATCCGGCAACGGGCGGCTACTTTCTTCCCCATCATCGAACCCATTCTGGACTACCACCGCATTCCGTCGGATTTCAAGTACCTGCCCTTGGTCGAGAGCGCATTGAAGGGGTTTGCCGTCTCGCCCAAAGGTGCTGTGGGCTACTGGCAGTTTATGCCCGCTACCGCCCGAGAACTCGGCCTGCGCATCCGCCCTGGTTACGATGAACGGCAGAACTTGGTCAAATCTACCCATGCCGCCTGCCGTTACCTCAATTACCTGCACAATCAGCTGGGGTCGTGGACGCTGGCGGCCGCTGCCTACAACAACGGCATTGGTGCCCTGCTGGGCAACATCCGGCGGCAGCAGCAGCGTGATTATTACTACCTGCGCCTGAATGCCGAAACAGGCAAGTACATCTACCGAATTCTGGCCTTCAAGGAGTTATTTTCCAATTACCGTCATTACCCAACGCTCATTTCCGACCGGATGATGGCCTTGCTGAGCGAGCCACTACCGACCGAATCGGACGAAGCAATTAACGAGATATTACTCTCCGAAACCTTGCTGGAGCAAGCGACACAAGCGGCTGTGGAAACAACGGGGCAGACGCTGGCGGGACAGTCAACCGCCGATATTCCGCTCCCGAATGCGTCCGACGTTTTCCGGGGTGGTATCAAGGCCCGGCTGGTTGAATCAAGCAGTTTGCAACGCGGGCAGATATGGATTTTTCACCTGACCCGCAGCGGATTAGCCGGCAAAAATGACGTAGAAGAAGGCGATATTCTGTACGCCGTTGTCGAAGACATCGATCTCCAAACCAACAAGCTCTATCTAAGGGCCGACAAGCTGTATTCGGCCAGCGAAAAGCACACCTATAACCTCGCGCTAACGGCCGTGGATGCGTCGACGGGCCGGGTGGGCATTAAAATACCGGATATCGATCAGGTTCGGGCGGGGTGGATTTTGACTTGGAAAGCGTTGTAAGAGCAGCGTAAACCGCCTGATCATTAGTTATGGGTTAGTTTTGCCTGTGATAGTCTGCGAACTAAACCGTTGTCAGGCTTGGTTGTCCAACCGTCTGACCATCACATAATTGTCTTGACTTTATCCATCCGATTTCTCCTACTACCGGTTGCGGTCCTGTTTCTATCGGTTAGTCCGGCGGTATCCCAGAAAAAAAAGGTTTCCGCAAAGCCGCTGTCGGTCCAACTCCCACAACGGCCATTGGTAACCCCAGCGCGACTGCATTTTTCCGGAGAAATTGTGCCGACTGAGCAAGGCGACGTATCAACCAAACTGGCATCTGCCTTAGCCAGTCGTTCGGGTTATGCCCGGCACGTGAACAGCCTCAAGGCACGATCGGCCCCGTTTTTTGCGGTAATTGAGCCAATTTTGCACCAGTATAACATCCCCAACGATTTCAAATATATGCCGCTCATTGAGAGCGCCTGGCAGGCTAAAGCTGTATCGTCGGCGGGGGCGGTAGGTTACTGGCAATTCATGGACGAGACGGCGCAGGACATGGGTCTGTCTATTGAGCCAGACAACGACGAGCGCAGCGATCTTCGTAAATCGACCGAAGCGGCCTGCAAATACCTGAAGTTTCTCCACCGAAAATTAGGGTCGTGGACCTTAGTGGCGGCTGCCTATAACGGGGGCGTGGGCATGGTTCAGCGAAAAATTGTGCGGGCGGGGCATCGCGATTATTACGCTATGGCCATGAACCCCGAAACGGGTTATTATCTCTACCGGATTCTGGCCATGAAGGAATTGTTCACCAATCCGTCTTATGGGGCAGGTTCGGTTGGGATAATGCTGGCCTCGGGCGGAAACCTCTATGACCAGGAGCGCGAACAGGCCCGGCGCATGGGCTGGCTCCGCGACGACGAACCCGAACCCACAGGCATACCCATTGAGCCGCTGCCCAGCCCGGTGGGCATAACCAGCGAAGACAGTGTGATGGACAGTGTGCTGACCGAACTGCTCAAAAACAAACGCGTTGCGGCATCGGTGTTTGTGGGCGACGTAGCTGCCCGACTCGTGCGGGCGGGGCAACCCAAAATTGGCCAAAGCTGGACCTTCGCCCTAACCGAGCCGATGCAGATTGGCGAAGAGCAGCTCAACGCGGGCGATGCACTCTATGCCGTTGTTGACGATATAGACAGCCGTGGCATCCTGTTTCTGCGGGCTACAAAAGTCATTTGCCGCCAAACAAACACCCCGATTCCCCTGACGCTGATAGCTATTGATCCGGCCACGGGTATGGCCGGCATAGCACGCCCAAAAGCCGTTAAAGCGGGCTGGCTGGTGCAGTGGAAACTCTGATCAGGGCCAGCCCGCCGGCAACGTAACCGGCACCGGGCCGTACGTTCTGCGACAGTCGCCAACCGGTACGGGCAGGCTCACCAGCAGACCATATACGGCCGAACTGGTAATGGCTTCGCGGGCTTCGTTCCGGAAGCGTTTGCGCGTAACGGAGGTGACGGCAAAATAGCCCCGGGCCACATCGGCCAGATCACTGGCGTTCACTAAGTTTCCTGTCACGGGGGCCGGTAACGGATCGAAAATACTGCCCGTGCGGGCGCGCTGCTGCTCATATAGCTTCCAAAACTGGTAGTTTGTTTGGGTGATGCCATATTGCTGCACCTCCACCCACTGCGGCCAGGCGGCATAAATCGGCAGCTGAAACACGGGCTTTCCCCGGATCACGTTTCCGTTCACCGCTACATCGCTATATACGTTAACCTCTGAGGTGGACTCAGTCGTGTAGCAATTATCGAAGCAAATAGCCGTACTAAAGGGCGAACAGGGCTCACCGGTCGATTTTCGCACCGTCAGCCCATAAGCCGTCCAGCGGTAAAAATTGCGCTCACGGGCCGGGTCGCGGGTCGTGAGCGAATA
>JAYVAP010000436.1:0-5007 GCA_043750915.1 Spirosoma sp.
GGAATGTATTCGGGTGTCCAGTCTTTCAAATACATTCCCGAAGGATGCCCGCCCTCGTCGCACGTGGAGCTGAAATTCCCGGCATCAGAAAAAAACAAGCAGGTTGTCACGATGACCTGGTCGGATGGTGGCATTCGCCCGTTTCGGCCGGCGTTCCTGCCCGACGGCGAGCCCCTGCCCGAAAATGGCGAAAACGGTATGCTTATGCTGGGCGATAAAGGGCTGATGGTGTGCGGTATGTATGGCAATAACCCAAAACTATACACCAAAAGCGGCCAGAAGCTGGAAGCGGCTCCCAAACCCGAAAGCGTGAATCAGCTGCCCGAAAACGGCCATCAGATTCTCTGGACCGAAGCGTGCAAAGCCGGTTTCAACAGCAAAGAACACAAAGCCCTGACCTCGTCGTTCGACTTTGCCGGGCCGCTCACTGAGTCGGTGCTGATGGGCAACGTAGCCATTCGGAGTTACACCTTCCGCACCACCAATGCCGACGGCAAAGGCACTGGTTTCCCCGGCCGCAAAAAACTGCTGTGGGATGGCAAGCGCATGAAAATCACCAACTTCGACGAAGCCAACCAGTTTGTGGCGCGGCAATACCGCGAAGGCTGGTCGCTAAACGTGTAAATGCGTGTCTGAAACAATTTTGTCATTAACTGCCCGGATGAAACAACCGGCCCGCATAGTCGTTTCATCGTCACACATAACCAGAAAATGACGATGAAACGGATAGTGGGCCGGGTAGTACTACAGTGGACATGACGCACGCCTGCCACGCTGGCCTTCGGGCACTTTATGGCACTTTTTATGGGCATTCACTTTTTGCTGATGATAACCTTGCTGCTTGGCGGCTGCCGGGCAGACCCGCCCTTTCGGCACGCCGGGCCAAAGCTGAAAGGCGTTAATCTGGTGGCACCTCCGCACCCGCCCGACTCCCTGGCTCTGGCACCGCTGCGAACGATGGGGGGCAGTTGGGTAGCTATTGTACCCTACGGATTTTGCCGGAAAGGCGACCCGCATTTTTTCTTCAGCGAAAACCGGCCCAAAAGCAGCCAAAACTACCAGCAATGGTGGGGAGAAACCCCGGCGGGCGTGGCCCAAACGGTGCAGATGGCGCAGCGGCAGGGGCTGAAAACAATGCTCAAACCCCACGTCTGGATGCAGGGCGGCTCGCACCTCGACCTTGAATTTGCCACCGAAGCCGACTGGCAGATATTTGAGCACGACTATGCGCAGTATGTACTGTATTTTGCCAAAATGGCCGACTCCCTCCACGTCGATCTGTATTGCATTACCACCGAGCTCGACCGCTTTGCCCAGGCCCGCCCCGCTTTCTGGACAGCCCTGATCGGGCAGGTGAAACAAGTGTATGGTGGAAAGCTAACCTACGCAGCCAACTGGGACCGCTACGAGAAAATTCCGTTCTGGAGCCAGCTGGATTATGTGGGGGTAGATGCTTATTTCCCCCTCTCCGATGCCCGCCAACCCTCGGCGCAGGCGTTGATGCGAGGCTGGAAACAACACCTGAAAACGTTGGAGGAAACGAGCAGCCGCCATCAGAAACCGATTTTGTTTACCGAATTTGGGTATCGAAGCTGCAACCACACCGCCCGTCGCCCGTGGGAGTCCGACACAGCGTGCATCCCCAACGAAATAGCCCAGACCAATGCCTACGATGCCCTGCTGAAAACCGTCTGGCCGCAGCCCTGGTTTGCGGGCGGCTTCGCGTGGAAGTGGTTCATGGAAAACGAAGTCCGTCACCGCGAACGCGACCAGTATAGCCCGCAGGGACGCGCAGCGCAAGCCGTGTTGACCAAAGCGTGGCTCACCGGCAAATAACAGCAACAACCAACGTTAGCCACAAACACCATGCGTATTCTCTTACTGGGCCTGCTGCTGGCGACTGCCGCCTGCAAACGCCCATCGAGTCAGCTCCGGGCCACCCTCACCCCAGTACCCTCCGCCGAATTGCCCGACTATAGCCAATACCTCAAAGCAGGCGACGAATGGGTAGCCCTGGGCACAGAACCGCGCTGGTCGCTTACCATCAACCCGACAAAAAACCGGATGCAGTTTAAACTGCCCGGCACCGACTACATTGGCGCACCCGTTCCAGACCGCATCACCGATTCTAACGGCAGCTTTCGGTATACGGCCGAAACTACATCGGGGCGGCTGACGGCTGTTTTCCGGCCCGACAGTTGCGTGGATGCCCTGTCGGGTCAACGGTTCGACTACCGTGTCGACCTAACGGTTGGCCGAAGATCCTACAGCGGTTGCGGCCTGCCAGCAGGACAGATTGCGCTTTTGCAGGATATTTGGGTGCTGACCGAGCTGAATGGCAAGCCTGTTATGGCCGGAGAAACGCCCCGCGAGCAACCCCGGTTAGACATCCGGCTTACCCAGGGGCAGGTGAGTGGCACAACGGGATGCAACCAGCTTAGCGGCTCTGTCCGGGCCGACACCCGCCGGATTCAGTTTGGCCCGCTGATCACCACGCGCATGGCTTGCTTAGACGATGCCGGAAACCGCGAGGGCGATTTTCTGGCCATCCTGCGGGAGCCACTTACCTACCGGGTGGGGCAGGGCCGGTTGACCCTGCTGCGCAATGATAGCGCGGTCATGGTTTTCAAAAAAGGGGACTAATCCCGCCAAAATACTGCCTGTTTCGGGTGAATGCGAACCATAGCGTTCGCTTTTTTTGTACTTTTGATTCTTGATAAAAGCCTATCGGGCAACGACCGTAGTAAACGGCTCGTTGTTTGTAGGACCACTTATCCAGCCTGCATACATCATCCCTTTATTTCGCTTACTTCTATGAAAAAATCCTGGTTCTCCTCCCGCACCCGGCTGCTGGCGGGTTTGCTGGCGGCAGCCGTGCCCGGCATGGTGTTGCCTGTCCTGTTATCCGGCCTGAACACGCCCGCACTGGCGCAAACGATGCCGAAACGGGCTGCAAAACCGGCAATGGCCCCAACCCAAAAACCCATGCCCCTCAACCGGGTGCTGGTGTTTTCCAAAACGAAGGGATTCCGCCATACGTCGATTGCAGCGGGGCAGCGGGCCATTGTAAAACTCGGTCAGGAAAATGGGTTTGCCGTTGACACAACCGAGAACGCCGACAAATTCACCGAAGCCAACCTCAAACAGTATGGGGCCGTTATCTGGCTCAGCACCACCGGCGATGTGCTGAACGATGCCCAGCAGGCCGCTTTCGAGCGGTATGTTCAGGCGGGTGGCGGCTATGTGGGTATTCACGCGGCTACCGACACCGAATATGACTGGCCGTGGTATACCAAACTGGCAGGTGGTCAGTTCGCTTCCCACCCCGGCAACCCCAATGTGCAAACCGGCGAAGCCTACGTGGTCAGTAAAGACCATCCCTCCATGTTTGGCTTCCCCGAACGCTGGACCATCAAGGATGAATTCTATGACTTCAAGAATTTCAACACCGCCGTTAATGTGCTGGTAAACATCGACGAGAAAACCTATAAAGAAGGAAAAATGGGCGACAAACACCCCATGTCGTGGTATCACGATTATGACGGTGGCAAAGCCTTTTATACCAACTTCGGCCACCCCGATGAAACCTTCAGCAATCCCGTTTACCTAAAACACCTGCTGGGCGGACTGAAATCGGTGATGGCTGCCAGTCTCAAATTCGGCCAGGCAAAAACGCAGCCCTACCCCGAAGAAAACCGCTTTGAACGGCAGATTCTGACCGCCGGGCTTGACGAACCCACCGAACTGGCGGTGTTACCCAACGGAAAAGTGCTCTTTGCCGAGCGCAAAGGCGAACTCAAACTCTGGGACCCCAAAAAGAAAGCGGTTAAAGTAGTAGCGACCTTCCCGGTCTACACCAAATTTGAATATGGCCTGATGGGTCTTAATATCGACCCGGATTTCAGCCGCAACAAATTTGTGTATGCCTATTACTCTCCCGTGGCATCGGCCAACGCAGCCAACGATACGGCCCAGCACCTCTCCCGCTTCGTTTATGACGACATAAAAGATACACTGCTGCTGAGCACCGAGAAAGTGTTGCTCACCGTGCCCGTTAAACGCACGGACTGCTGCCACACGGGCGGCTCCATTGCCTGGGATCACCAGGGAAACCTCTACCTCTCGACCGGCGACGATACCAACCCGTTCAAATCCGACGGCTATGCCCCCATCGACGGGCGGGCCGGGCAGCAGGGCGCAGATGCCCGCATGACATCGAGCAACACCAACGATCTGCGCGGCAAAATCCTGCGCATCAAGCCCGAAGCCAACGGAACCTACACCATTCCCGCTGGCAATCTCTTTCCGAAAGAGAACCCCAGCGGCAAAGCCCGGCCCGAAATCTACGTGATGGGCAACCGCAACCCCTACCGCATTGCCGTCGATCAGCGGACCGGATTTCTGTACTGGGGCGAAGTGGGCCCCGATGCAGGCGAAAACAACGCCAAACGCGGTCCGCGTGGCCACGACGAAATGAACCAGGCCCGGCAGGCGGGCTACTTCGGCTGGCCCCTGTTTGTGGCCGATAACCGTGCCTACCACACTTATAACTTCGCCGACAGCCTGTCGGGGCCGCTCTTCGATGCCAGCAAACCCATCAACGACTCGCCCAATAACACGGGCCTGACAGAGTTGCCCCCCGCCCAGAAAGCCCTTATTTACTACCCCTACGCCGAGTCGCCGGAGTTTGGCGATATCGTAGGCAAGGGTGGTCGAAATGCCATGGCCGGACCGGTTTATTATTATGATGACTACCCCGAAACAGCCGTGAAATTCCCCCGCCAGTATGACGGTAAATTCTTTGCCTATGACTGGATGCGCGACTGGATTCACCCGGTGACGATGACCGAAAAAGGCGATTTTGTGAAGATGGAGACGTTTATGCCCGGCACCACCTTCTCGCACACCATTGATATGCAGTTTGCCAGCGACGGATCGCTCTACACGCTCGAATACGGACAGCGGTGGTTTGCTGCCAACGACGATGCCCGCCTGAGCCGCATCACC
>JAYVAP010000437.1:0-2496 GCA_043750915.1 Spirosoma sp.
CCCCCCCCCCCCCCCCCCTCGAAATTGAGGGATTGAAGGATGGGTCATTGGCCATTCTTGATGAAATGGTGATTTTAAATTCAGACGCGCTACGGAAAATGGTCCGTGGACAGTTCACTCAAAGAAAGGGAGTTGATGCGACTGAGTTGTTTAAGAAATTACGTTCCGGCGAGATCAATTTAAATGATCCCCAACAGGCCCGCGCCTTTTTCGCCCACCTCTCCGCAACGCCGGATGTCTATGCCGACTACATAGCCCGCATGGTTGAGCAAAGTCGTAAACTGGCCCGGCTTAATCCTGACCTGGCAGGCCGCAAAAAGGCTGACCTGCTCAAACTGTTGGATCACAACTATGATGTGTCGGTTCAGCACGTGGAAAGCATCCGTGCCGCAGAGAATTACCGTTCTGATGTCGACGTGTGGGACTCGATCATGGGGCCAGGAAGCAACGATAACTTTGGATACTCTTTCCGCCACCAGAGCGGAGGAAGAGAAGAAAGCCTTCAGCCAGGTGGTGGGGGTACCGCAGGTGATTCCAATGACCCTTACCAATCGGCTGACTGGGCCGCCTTTGCAGCCTGTTCTCAGGATGCAAATGTGAGTTCCGCTATCTGCTTTCGTAACTTCGCTATTAAGATGGCTATTGCAGCAGCAGGTGGCCCGGAAGCGGCTGTTCCTATCATCGCTGTGGCCATTGTTGAGAACTACTATTGTAAGGAGGATATATACGCCACCCTGGATGTATGCGTTGGCCGACTGGGCTTCTACCGACATTAACAACACACCCTCATGAAAACAGCCCGGCAGTTTTTTCGGCTTCCCAAAGGTCCTGAATGGGGAAATTGGGTAATTGCGCTGGTGACAGTGACTATGCAGTGGTGGATACCCAAATCAGCGACCGATTCGGAGAATTTTACCATCCAGCTGGGCGTGCTGGGCGTAGCACTGGTCTGGGCGGTCGTTTATCAGTTTCTTCCGCGAGACGAAACCTTCGAGGAGTTGAAACGTCGACACCGCCGATCGGTTTTAACAACGCTGCTTGTCGTTACGGTGTTTATCACGGTGATGGCCCTGGATTATTTCTCCGGCAGACGCACCACGGCGGCCTCTTACATCTATGACCCCCAAAGGCGTAGTGCCGCACCGGCAGCCGCTCAGCCAGACAGAAAATAGCTGTTTGTCCGTCATAAAAATAGATTCATAAATACGACCCGGCAGGTGCCAATAAGGCACCTGCCGGGTTGTATTGTTTCAGGTTGTTTTTAGCCAGTTGAGTCTACCAAAGCTGGTCCGGGTAATTGCCCGCTTCGTGGAGCTGGCGGAAGGCAGCCTGCACAACCGGCTTATCGTCGGGATAGGTAACGCCAAACCAGGTCGACTGGCTGCGGAATACCCGGCAGCGGCCCGTGTCGGTCTGGATCAGGTTGGTCATCACCGTGGGGATATAAAACTCGGCTTTGGGCGCGTCGATATTGGCCAGGGCGTAACTCTCAAACTGGTGCTGCAGCAGGGGGAAAACGCCCGGTTTGAAGCCCCAGAAATTCATCGAAACGGGCGTGTCGGGGGGCAGTGGTGTTAGGCCGTTACCTTCTTCAAACACAATCCGCTGGTCGGCTATGCCGGCTTGCTGTTCAAAAATCTTCGTTCGCTCCACCACCGATGTCAGGTGCCCATAGGCATCCACGGCGCAAACCCCGCGCGACACCGAGCCATTCTCCGACAGGGTGTTTTTAACTTCGTAGCCCACCATGGCGTGCAGGTTAGGGTCGGTATCGGTTTGGAGGAAATTGGCGATGAGCTGAAACGCTTCCAGGCCGTAAAAATCGTCGGCGTTGATAACCGCAAAAGGCGTGTGGGTATGGTCTTTGGCGCAGAGCATGGCATGGCCCGTTCCCCAGGGCTTGGTGCGTTTCACCGCGCCCAGCTCGGCCGGCACGTAGGAATCAAGGGCCTGAATGGCGTAGTCGACATCGATTTTCCCCACTAATTTCTTGCCGAAGACTTCTTCAAAATCATCCCGCAGTTCCTCGCGGATAATAAAAACGACCTTGCCGAATCCGGCCCGGATGGCATCAAAAAGTGAGTAATCGATGATGGTTTCGCCGTGTGGCCCAAACTGATCGAGTTGTTTGATACCCCCGTAGCGGCTGCCCATACCGGCGGCCAGAATTAAAAGAGTCGGTTGCATTGGCACGATTACCGGAACGCCGGCAGGTTGAAACGATTGATTGGTGGCCCGGAAACAACGTTGTTTCCGGGCATAATGGGTTGCCCGGCCAAAAATAAGGAAAACCCACAACGCCACCTACTCAAGATGAATTATGCCCGCATCTATCCCGAACAACCGCTATTTATAGAATTTAATCTAACCAAAATGCTATTTATAACGTTGTCTTCATAACTTTGTGCATAACAACAATTGTCTAAACAACGATTACCCTTCATCAACAAAAAGCCCGACCCGTCTGGCCGCTGATTCGTTGGCTGGCCGGGCGCA
>JAYVAP010000438.1:0-2459 GCA_043750915.1 Spirosoma sp.
TGATTTTATTACTTTAAAATCAAATCGTATAATAAAAACTGATACTTTAGTTCCAGATAGAAAATTTTTCAATCGCCTGGAAAACGATTTTTGCAATCAGAATATCAAAAGAACACTTGACGATATAAAGTTTGAACGTGCAAAAGAAGATTATTTGAAGACTGCCGATCCAAAAATGATTTTACATGCGCTCAAGCTCAAACAACAAGGTGTCTTATTACAAGATACGATTACAATTGTTAGTGAGGAAACATCAACAGCAAATGACCGAAAAGTCTTCAAAAAGATACCTGAAATCTGTTCTCTTATTCCCTTAGATTACTGTACACTACCTGTGTTGCTAAAACAACACTACAATTTAAACTTAAGCGAGTTTCTCCATTAATCTATGAAACCCAAAGACATAACCCCAAAAAAAAGTGGTCAGCCGAATGACGAAATTAAACCCGAAAAAGATGTACTACGCGAACCGGGGCAAATCTCGTTTAAGGATGCGATGAAGAAAGTTATTGGTTTGAAGTCGATGAATAACCAAAAGGCCCTATCATTGCGATAGGGCCTTTTGGTTATTCATCGGGGAAAAGTGTTAAAGACCTTTCCCCGATGGGATTCGAGCCCACGACCTTCCGCTTAGTAGGCGGCTGCTCTATCCAACTGAGCTACAGGATTTCTTTCATTACAATAACCTGATTTGAATAGTTCCTATGTGATTTAAGTGTTGGGTTAAACAAGTATATCATTCCCTTATTCTTTAGGTATCTTTACCAGACACTATGAACGAAAGGCCGTATGAACTACGCCAAATTGTTAGCCCCCAGAATGGCCGGATTTGGATCGACCTGCCCAAAGAGTTTGACCAGAAACGTTTTGAGGTGATCGTCTTGCCTGTTGAAGACGTTTCCGGGAAAAATCGGCTTCAGGCTACTTTGTCTGCTTTTTTGAGACATTGACCAACGATGAACCCGATATAACCGAAACTGAAATAGTGGCCGAAATCAAAGCCGTTAGAGCCGCGCGGTATGCCCTATCTTATCCTTTTTGCGGCACAATCATGGTGAGGGCACCGGGCAGCACGCGGGCCTGAATGGTTTTGATGCGTCCCCGATACTCCCCGTCAATCTGGAAATAAGCCCGCCGGTGGGTGTTGATGGTGAGGGAGGTAGCCGATAATACTTCGATATTTTTCGGGTCGAAGGGCTTGTAACGCCAGAACAGCTTGATGATTCCCCACAGGGTTAACCGGCGGAAAATGACGACTTCAAACCGCCCGTCCGCAATGTTACCGTCGGGGTTAATAACGGCACCCGTGCCATACATGCGGGCGTTGGCCAGCACCACCATAAACGCCACGCGCTGAATGCAGGTATCGCCCGCGTTTATTTCGACCCGCAATTGCCGGTGTTTCCGCAATACCCTGACCACGCCCCGCAGGTAGCCCAGTTTGCCCCGCAAATTGTTCTGCTGGTAATACTTCACCAATTGGGCGTTCAGTCCAATATCGCTCAGGTGCAGGCAGATATCGCCATCGTTGATCGAGATAACGTCTACCTGTTCGAGCGTGCCCCCGATTACCACGTTCAGGCTCTCCGTAATGTCGGTTGGAATTCCCAGCTCGCGGGCCATACCGTTGGCCGATCCGGCGGGTAAAACACCCAGTGGTGTGCCGGTGTTGAGTAGCAACTCGGCCACAATTTTCAGCGTACCGTCGCCCCCAACGGCCACAACCCGGTCAGGTTTTAGCTCGGTAATGGCCTGGCCAATGGTCTCCTCATCGGTTTTGCCGTCGAGATACAGCAGGTGGGCCGTGTGGGTAAGTTCGGCGAAGTGCGTGCGGATGCCGGTTTCCCAGTCCGTTTTGGCTTTGCCGCCCGATACGGGGTTAATGGCGAATAAAAATATCAACTTCCTGTCGGGTTATCAGTTGTAAATAACAAACGCTGACTTATAGCAGGATGAATATTCGGTCAAAACCAGTTACGAAACAACACATACCGTTAAAAAGTAAACTGCGGCACTATTTCTTAACACGGCTTCGGTTGGTTGAGCAGCCCGTTGTGACCGTATATCGGGGCTATGGCAATGCCCATACGCTTACCATTCAGGGCAGTGTGCTGCGCCGAAGTGCGTTGCCCCGCAAAAAATACCGCCCCAATGCCTGGGTGAATCTGCTGGCGGTGATCCGCCTGTTCATGGTGAAACCCCATCCACAGGCCATCGTTCGGGTGTGGTTTGGCAACCAGCATGTGCAAACCCAAACCGATGCCGATGGCTATTTTCGGGTTGAGTTGCTGCTAACCCAGGCGTTGCCGCCGGGCTGGCACCCCGTTCGGGCCGAGCTGCTCTCGCGCACACTCAAGCCCCAGCGCGTGCTGGCCGAAGGAACCGGTCGGGTGCTGGTGCCGCACCCCGGCCACATTGCCTGTATTTCAGACATCGACGATACGTTTCTGGTGTCGCAT
>JAYVAP010000439.1:0-7459 GCA_043750915.1 Spirosoma sp.
CGACTGGCGGAACTACTGGCGGCTTTGCTTTTGGCCCGTGACCCCGACAACCTGCAATTCTTAGGTTTTGAGCGGGCAAAACTGGAACGTTTTTGCGTCTGCTACATTGACACGGAGCGTAACCAGTCAGAGGAATTACCCTTTGCGATTCAGGGAATTAAAACAAAAGCAGGTTACGCCCTGACCGAGCAACCCCCCGAGTTCCGTTTTACCAGCATCAAAGCTATAGACCGACCCGCCCGCTTTGCCGCGATTGAAGCGTTTATAGGCCACGTGCGGGCCGCAACTGATTTGCATTTGTTCTGCCTTATCGACGTAGTTACGGATGCCGTAGGCGATTTTAACGATGCCAAAGAATCAATGGCGTTGTATGACTTTGTCGGCAATCTGTGCGACCGTCATAATGCTACGTTCCTGCTGGTCATTCACCAGAACCCCGGCACCGAAAAGGCGCGAGGGCATACCGGCACTGAAGCGGCTAACAAGGCAAGTACCGCCCTACAAATTGGATTTGAGAAAGATGCCAGCGGTAACGACACCAAACTGATACGACTAAAATACTTGAAGTTGCGCAGGGGAGAAAGACCGGAGCCGCTTTATGTGACATTCTGCAAAAACACAAACGGGCTGGTTTTGGCCGACGCTGCCAGTGTAGCCGCCCACGTAAACCACCGGAAACACAAAGCAGGTGCGGAAGACATCGCTGACCGGCTGATTAGTTTATTGGCTGACGGGGCCATGCCCAAAGGCGAGGTTTTCAGGATATTGGAAAGTGAGTTCGGCGCAAAAAACGCCACCATCCGGGAAAGACTGAAAAGCATCAAAGACGAACCGCCCGCTTTGTTCGATGAAAAGGACAACGCGGTACGATTGGACGACTTTCGCATAGGAAGAGACCAATTCTATCAGCTGGTTAAAATTGACTGAAAAGTGTCTGCCAGCTGCCAAACCCCCTATATAGCTTTTGGCAGTAGCAGACACTTTTTGATACTGCTAAAATCAGTTTGGCAGTCACTTTGGCAGACACTTTTTACCTCTCAAGCCAGACTTTACTACCGGCTTGTGGGACCCCAAAAAGTGACTGCCAGCTGCCAAACCCTATATAGGCCCTTTGGCAGTTGGCAGACACTTTTCACCTCAAAAACCTTTATGTACGATACCTCACTTTCTAACAGGATAGAAACCGACTTTGGTCTGGCTATTTTCTCTGACCTCATCGGCGAACCGCTCAAGCGCAACGGCCAACCCGTTCGGCTATTCGATCAGAGCAAACATACTTCTGAATCTTTCTTTAAGGCCGACCGCAACGGTAAGCCATACATTCAGAACTGGCAGACAAACAAGCGCACTTATCCGATCACGGCCTACCGAGAACAGTACGGCGTTGATTATGCTACGGCTATCAAAGACTTGAGCCAGCAGTACGGACTAAGCAACGAGCGCACCACGACACGGCCACGCGTAGAACGACCAGCACCGGCCCCGGTTGTTGTTGACCTCATCCCTTTAGAACTATACGCGCCGTGTCGTGGCCGCTACGAGCAGAACGGGCTTTGGCTTTACCTCCGGTCGTTTCTTGGTGAAGATGTCGCACAGTCCACCTTTGAGCGTTACCGACTGGGAACGTCCCTACATTGGCGTTTTGCCGGAACGTTGGCTACCACCTTGCCACAGTTCGACACGGAGGGTAATATCAGGCAGATCAAAATAATGCCATTCCACCCGATCACGGGCAAGCGAGCCAAAAAAGATCAGCCCTCTGAGATATGGAACAAAACGGCCAAATGTTACGAGCCGGACGCTAAGGATAAAGTTTGGTTTGCCGGTAAGTCGATCCTGAAAAATAAAGAAGCCGATCTAACACAATGCTACTTTGGGGAACATCTGTTAGCTCTGTTCCCTGATTCGCCGGTAGCACTGGTCGAAGGTGAAAGCACAGCTTTGTTAATGGCAGTGTTGTGGCCGCAATACATCTGGTTAGCGACGGGCGGATGCAACGGCGGTAAATGGGATGCCCCGGAAAGGTTCGACGTGCTACGTGGCCGCAAAGTGACGCTGTTCCCTGATTCGGGCAAATGGAACGACTGGGACGAAAAGGCCGCAGCCCTACACGGAATAGCCGCCGAACTAACGGTAAGCCGACACGTAGAGGATAAGGCCCCCAAAGCCAATTTGGACCTACGCGATTTGATTGAACTGGCTATGGCCGCTCCGATCACAGCGGCACCCACGGCGATCAGCGAGCAAAAGCCGGCAATACCCGCCGTTGCCGAGGACCAGCCCGCCGAGGTTGCACAGCGGTGCGCCGAAAATCCGGCCTTATTCATTCAGGTAGTTGCCCCGTTCGTTGCCCCTAAATCCGTGAAGCCCTCACCCGCCTGGCTGTTAGCATGGACAATGTGGCCCCGCCCGCCGTTGGCACCGCCCGCGTTCGATCTTTCGGCATTCATCGAGCCGATACCCGTTGAGCCTGCCCCGGTCATTGTCGCCACCATTGCCGATCAGCTTGCCAACCCCGGCTCTATCCTACGACCGGCTGAATCGCAGGTAGAACGCCTGGTAGTTGCGCCGGTTGAAGGCTACCCACCCGATTGGGATATGCCAGCATTACCCGGAGCCGTACCGAACATTCGCGCCCTCAACTTTGAAGAATGGCAACGGCGAAACGATTGCTACGGAGCCTACGGGTTTGCGACATCGCAAGAGATTTCGGCGTACCTAAGTCGCGAACAGGCCCACGATAACACCTAAATCAATCTACCTTTGGTCTACTTAACTCTACTATCGCAATGAAAGGAATCAAGACAGGCGGGCGTATCGCTGGAACGCCAAACAAGGCCGACCTACGGCAACAGCTTTTGCAGGTGTTTGAAACGACCTTGCAAGATTTGCCCGCTATTCTGGCCGCAATGCCGCCCACGGAACGCGCGCAATTCATGGCCACACTATTGCCGCACCTGCTGCCGAAAGTGGTCAGAGTTGAGGTTACGGGCGTAGGGGATGAGGTGGTCAAGATTGCCATGAACAAGTATCGGGAATCGGGGTATTAAATACGTGGAAAATACGTGAACACATTTAAATCGATCTACTATAGATTTTATCAATGGAGAAAAGACCAAAATACGGCGGGAGAAAATCAGGCACGCCCAACAAAGCCACCAGCGAACTTCGGGAACGTGTTAGCGAGTTGTTAGAAGGCCGGTTTGATGCCGTGGCCGCTGATCTTGACCAGATGGAGCCAAAGGACCGGGTAGCCGCCTATATCAAACTTATGGAGTTCGTTTTGCCGAAACAAAGAGAGAGCAAAATTGAGATGCCAGAGGATGAAGGCCCGGTAATAATCAGGATGAATATTGTCTAACACCCACCAGCATCGGGCTACCAATCCCGTAAATAATCCGTGAATTATGAAAACCAGACCCGGAAGGAACGGCGGCACTTTGATGGTTGCCGAAAAGGGAGACCCACCGAAATCTAACGGCCGGCCTAAGGGGTCAAAGAATCGGGCCACGTCTATACGTCACTGGTTGGAATCCGAAGAAATCGCAGACAATCCGATCACTGGCGTTTTGGAGCGGCTTACCCAAGAGGACATTATTACACTGGCGTTGATTAGCAAAGCCCGCGATGGGGACGTAGCCGCCTATAAAGCCCTGATGGATTCGGCTTACGGCGCACCTAAGCAGGGGATTGAACACGCCGAGGCTGATGGTGAGCCGGTAAAATTGAAAGTAACGCTGAATCTGGGGGACGCACCGGTCCCGCTACTGCTTTAAGTCGCCCCACCCCAACAGTAGGACAACGCAAATTTGCGCAGTCATACACCCCGGCAAAATCAGGAGTTTTCGCCCATTTGGTTGAAAACCCTGCCAGCACCGGCATAAGCACGGCGAACTATACCACGCCTTCTAAGAATTTAGAAAACGCCTACACCTGCCAGCACGAACACGACGAAGCCCCGGACATCGATTCGGGGCTGGTGCTTTATAGTGCTGGTCGTGTTGGCAGGTTTTCGCCTAATCGGGCGTAAACTTCTTTACACCCGGCGGTAATCAGGCTTCGACCACGTTTCCGTAAATATTTTTGTTGATGGCTCAAGTTTGAGCCGTCCGGACTTTATCACTAATCAGTGTTTAAGTCCGGACGGCTCAAAGTTGGGGTCAACACCCGTCAGACGTTAAACCGGCTACCGTTGCCAGCGCACGAACAAGCCAAAGCCCCGGACATTGATTTGGGGCTTTTTTTGGAGCAAGCGGGGTAGGTGTGTTAGTAGGTGTGTTAGTTGACCCATTTCACCAACGAAATAAGCCGCCTACCTGACAGGGTAAACGGCTTATTTTCAATGACTTATTTCTGAGCGGGAAATGAGGTTCGAACTCACGGCCTGCAGCTTGGGAAGCTGCCGCTCTACCAACTGAGCTACTCCCGCATGAACTATTTGGTTTAGCAAACATACGGTTAAAGTATGGACAAAGCACGAATATCATCCCATAATTTTGGTAGATGCCAATTTATTCTTTCTTTTGGCTAAAACCATCTCTGTATGATCCCCAACGGCCAACCCGTCCATAAGCCTTTTATTCCCGCCACCGAGTCGCCGGCCGAGTTCACGCTCAAAGCCATCATCACCGGCTCCGTGTTTGGTGTCCTGTTCGGAGCCGCCACGGTGTATCTCTCGCTCAAAGCCGGGCTGTCGGTGTCGGCCTCCATACCCATCGCCGTGCTGGCGATCTCGCTTGGTCGCCGTTTTCTGAATACCACCATCCTCGAAAACAACATCATTCAGACTACCGGCTCGGCGGGCGAGAGCATTGCCTCGGGCGTGGTTTTCACGATGCCGGGGTTTCTCTTCCTGACCGACGACGTGAGTGCCAACTTTTTCAACTATTGGACCATTCTGACGCTGGCTATTCTGGGTGGCTTGGTGGGCACGCTGATGATGATTCCGCTGCGCCGGTCGCTCATCGTGCAGGAACACGCTACGCTGCCCTACCCCGAAGGCACCGCCTGCGCGTCGGTCCTGATTGCGGGCGAACGGGGTGGTGATTTTGCCAAAACAGCCTACCAAGGCTTGGGGGTGGCCTTGCTATACGCACTGTTGCAGAAAGTGCTGCACGTGATTGCCGAAGTACCCGTTTGGGCCACCAAGCAAACGAATCGCTATTTTCCGTCGGCCCAGGTGGCCGGCGAAATCACGCCCGAATACCTCGGCGTGGGCTATATCATTGGTTTTAAGATTTCGGCCGTGCTCGTTGGCGGGGGAATTCTGGCGTGGCTGGGGCTTATTCCGCTGCTGGCATCGGTGGTGCCCGGCGATACTATTGCGCTCCAGCTCCAGAAACTGGGCTACCTCGCCAACCTGCAAACTGCTGGCGGCCCCGGTGGCTGGAACCCGGCTACGCACACGTTTGGCGATACGGCAGCCGCCATTTACCGGGCTTATATCCGGCAGATTGGGGCGGGGGCGGTTACGGCGGGCGGATTTATGACCCTGCTCAAAACCATTCCAACCATTGTGTCGTCTTTCAAACAAAGTTTCGGCAAAAAAAACCTCAATCCGGATCATATCGGCCATGTTATACCCCGCACCGAGCAGGACCTAAGCGTCCGTATTGTTAGCATGGGCAGCGTTCTGCTGATTGGCCTGATGGTACTGCTGCCGCAGATTCCGGGCGACTCGGTGCTGACCAAACTCCTGATTGCCGTGCTGGTGGTTGTGTTCGGATTCTTTTTCGTAACTGTTGCCAGCCGCATCGTCGGGCTGATTGGGTCGTCGTCGTCGCCCGTCTCGGGCATGACCATTGCCACCATCATGGGCACGTCGCTGGTGTTCATTGCCTTCGGGATGACCGGTAAGCTCTACGAACCGGCGGTGCTGGTGGTGGGCAGCATGATTTGCGTGGCAGCGGCCAACGCCGGGGCCACTTCGCAGGACCTCAAAACGGGCTATCTGATTGGAGCAACGCCTAAATATCAACAAATGGCCCTGTTCATCGGCGTCATCGTTTCGGCCTTAGTGGTGGGGGCCACGGTGAAGATTCTCGATACGCCCACGCCCGATTTGCTGGCGCAGGGCATCACCCACGCCATCGGGTCCGACAAGTTTCCGGCTCCGCAGGGCACGCTCATGGCAACGCTCATCAAAGGGCTGCTGTCGTTCAATCTCGACTGGCAGTTTGTGCTCGTGGGCGCGTTCATTGCGTTCGTATTCGAGCTGGTGGGCGTTAGTGCGCTGGCTTTTGCGGTGGGGTTGTACCTGCCCTTATCCACAACATTACCTATTTTTGCGGGTGGCTTAGTTAAATATGGGGTGGATTATAAAATGAAACGGCGCGGCCTCATCGACGAAAATCGCAGCGACGAACCGGACGATCTGGGCAAAGGCAATTTGTTTGCAACGGGCTTAGTGGCGGGTGGTGCCCTGGCGGGTGTGGCCGTGGCGCTGCTTTCGGTCAACGACGGTATCTATAACGCCCTGGCTTCAATTACGCTCGAACCCGCCCTGACCGCTGCGCTGGACGAGGGAGGGTACCGGCTGCTGGGCGCACTGGCGTTTGTTGCCCTGGCGGGTGTGCTGTGGCGAAAAGGAACACGCCGGTAACGTATACGGTAACCCACGTCTGAAGGCGTGGGCGGATACAAATCGTTATCGGTAACTGAAGCCGTGGGCTGATACAGAACTTCAGTATCACGAGATACATAATAGTGATTATGTGGAAAGATTGTCGTTGTCGCGCTTGCGCGAGCCGTATGCACGTTGGGTACTAACAACACGCAGGTTATGTAAACCACAAGCCACTACCAGCACCGTGTCCCGAAACCAGTCATTGTGTAAACGCAGTACATCCTTTACTATACGCAAGCGTTTAATGCCACTATTGACGTGTTCAATCACCACTCGAAAACGTGCAAGCATCTGATTATAAAGCGATTGGCTAAATGTGAGTTCCCCATTTTTGGGCTTTTTACACGGAATTTCAACCGCATCGGCCTTTAGATTTGAGCCGTTGTACGATTCCAAGAAAAGTCGTGTAACTTGAACCTACTCACAAACCGTGAGTGACCACCCCCCCGGCAGGGATACCTTAACGCATCGGCAAGGTTTACAACCTATGGACCGATTAAAGTCCCTGCCGGGTTATTTAGACTTTGACTTCAGATAGAAATGCGGCAGGGCCGCCTGTGCGGTTCACGGCCCATTAGCAAGGTATTGAAGGTGTCTAAATGATGGTCAACTCGTTTATTTTTACCCTGTAAAGTTATGCAATTCAACTATTTTATTGGTGTAGATGTATCAAAAGATACGTTGGACTTCGCCCTGGTAAAAGCCAACCAAGTGCTGCTTCATCAGCAGGTCAGCAATGACAAAAAAGGCATTGCTGACTTTTTGAAACAGCTTCGCCAACAAACCAAAGCACCAATCAACCAGTGCCTGTTCTGTATGGAGCATACCGCACGG
>JAYVAP010000440.1:0-2401 GCA_043750915.1 Spirosoma sp.
GTGGCACCGTACTCGAAAAGTTTGGAAGGCAATACCCGCTCGAGGGCTTTGAAATTATTCAGGTGCACCAGCAGATAGTCGGCCATCCGGTAAGCTTCGATCAGCTGGTTTCTATCGACCGGCAAACGCAGCTCTACCGTAGTTACGCCTTCTTTTTCAATAGCTCTTTGTAGCTTATGTTTAGCTCCACCATCGCCGATGACCACAAACCGGTAGCCCTCGCCCAACTGCCGGGCCGCCTGCGGAATAATATGATGTAGCCCCTGCCCTTCGCCAATATTACCGGCATACAATATCGTTTTTATGCGAGTGACTTCGGCTGGCACTGGCTCCAATGAGCCGGATGGCAAAAAATCATCGTCGATTCCATTGGTAAAATGGCTGTGCGTGGCCCGGCGAAACCGCCTGAAATACGGACCAAACCCTTCCGACACGGCATTGATGTGCGTGGCCCGGCCAAAGGTGTACTGCTCCACGGCCCATAGCAAAGGCGTCAACCCGAACCCGGCGAGTCGGCTGGCACTGATCGACTTGCGGCTGCGCAGCATCTCCAGAATCGTTTCCCGGAATAAATCGCGGATGTCCAGGAACAGCGCGGCCCGGTGCTTTCGGGCGAGCCGCGCACCCAGAAATGCCGTAAACAACCGCGACGACGAGGCCACAACCAGGTCGTATGATTGGTTGTGGGTTAGCCGCTGCACGGCCCGGTAGTAGGCGGCAAACGACCGAATTTGGTCGCCGAAGCCGCTGGCGTGGGGCGGAATGGTAACGCGGTCGATGCGCAGATTACCCCGTTCTTCGTGGGCGGGGGCCGTTTGTTTAAACGACTGGTAGCGGTTGGGCTGCGTCGTTACCACGTGGACGGAGCCATCGGTGCCAAGCTGGCGGGCCAGTTCGGCCACCAACGGCGTGTTTCTGAACGAGCCTGCGCAGAGGTCCGGTTCAAAGTAAAAAGTTAAGTACAAAATTTTCATCGGGTGGGTATAATCAGGGTTTCCAGGTAATTCGTAAACGTAATTTCCACGCACAACGCGGGACGCAGCCGGTTGAATCCGTCGGCCATATAATAATCCGTCAGGCGCAGCTGGGGCACCGATGCCGACGCAAACGTGATGCGCATTGCTCCGCTGCTGATGCCTTCTCCGGCCAGCGTTACCGGCCTGCCGGGGTGAAAATGGAGCCGGGCAACACCGCCTAAGTACAGGCCTGCTGACGGATTCGTTCCCCGCAGCCAGTCAGTTATGCAAATGTGGGTCGCTGCGGTGAGCCAGGTTCTTTCGTGACACACACCTTTGTTTCGGTAGCCATCGTGCCGGGCCATCAGCACCGTTGGGGTGTCGGTCAGTACCGTTACCCGTGCCCGGTGCCCGGCCCGGAACCCCGCCCAGACTTCAGACGAGTTCAGGCCCATTAGGTCAACGGTATTATGGGCGGCTGTGCTCCGTTCCCACGCCCGGCGCGGCCCAATGGTGTAGGTGCTGGTGCCGTTATCCACAATTAGCGGGGAGTTATCCACATATAGCACAAACGAAAACGTATCGGCATGACCGTGGCCGGGCTGATGATCGGGACCTATATCTCCTGCATCGGCCACCAGCTCATAATGCGGAAACGTGAATTTCCGGTAACCGGTGGTAGCGGGGTTAGCCGTTTGGCGCGTACCGACCGGGCGAGAGAAAATCGTTTCCGAATGCCGGGACGTGGCCATCCGGGCTATGGCGGTGGCCTTTGCCCGGAGTTGCGCCGTGGTTGGGGCAATGCCAAAGGCCGCGTCATTCATCATAGGTACATCGCCATTTCGGAAAGTGATGGCTTCGAGCCAGCCGAGCATCTGACGGGCTTTTTCGGTTAAAAAACAGTGGAAATCCGGATCGTTTTGCCACGTATTGTGCGCCAGAGCCAGCCAAACATCCAGCAGCCGGTCGAGCAGGAGCTGGTGATACATGGGGCTGCGTTCGTTATGCCCGCCATCGGCCATAATCTGCGCCGACAGTTCGGTCCGGACAAGGCGGGTGGCCCGCCTGAGCCAGCCGCCGTGCCGAAAATATAGCGCGGCCATCAAGAGGGCAAAACCGTTTTCGAGCAGGTGGTTGCCGCCAATGTGGTACTCCAATCGCCGACTCAGCAACGCTGCCTGGGCGTATAAATGCCGGTTTATGGCAGCGTCCTGGATTTTGTTTGCCGATAAAAACCGAACCCAGTTGCCAATCCGTAACGAGGTTGGATACGGCTCCAGCCCGTTGGTGAGCCAGTTGGTTTGGGCTATAAAATCGTGGATCAGGCCCAGACCCGCATCGACCGACAGTGCTGGCTCCGGCGCATCTCTCCCACCGGAACGGGATTGACCAACCTGATTGAGAAAGTCAAAATAGTTGAGGTTATAGGTCCAGAGTTTGCCGTG
>JAYVAP010000441.1:0-8675 GCA_043750915.1 Spirosoma sp.
TTACGGGATTGACGTTACCTTACCCAACACCCAGATTACCCACTACGATGTCAATTTCAGGTCAACGGGACCTCTGACGCTCGACACGCCCGGCGATTCGTTCGAATTTAAAGCGGGTGCGCTGCCGGACCAGGTTTTTCTGCCCGCAAAAAATTTATACGGCAATGGCTACGTGACAAGGGTGTTTTTTAAGGAAACAGGCACCGCCCGGATCATTCAATTTTCGGGCGACGGCGGCTGTCTTTCCAGTCATTCCGGCCTGACGAACGCCCTGGGCATTCCCATACCCCCCGTTTTTAAACCACTGCTAACGCCGGGAACCTACACCATTGAGTTTATGGTGTCGAATTTTCATTCGACAAACAAATCACCTCAGTCGCGCTACATTGCTCCGCAGAAAATGGTCGTAAGTCTCTGACTACAAGGCTTCTAACTACTGGTTTCGATGCGTGCCCGCAACGCAGCCACCATCGCTTGTCCGGCCCGGTCCGAAGCCCCCGGCTCGCCCAACTGGCGGATTACCTCCTCATAACCTGCCAGTTGCGCATCCCGCCTGAAGCCCCCCGGCAAAATAGCCCGCAATTCGTCGGCTACGCGGTCGGGTGTGCAGTCGTAGATAAGTTCGGGCACAACGGCCCGCCCGGCAATCAGGTTTACTAAGGAAAGAAACGGCACGGTCAGAATGCGCTTGCCCACTTCATACCACCACCGTGCTGTTTTGTAGCATACCACCTGCGGCACCTTAAACAAGGCCGTTTCGAGCGTGGCCGTACCCGACGTTACCAGAGCCGCCGTGGCAATGTGAAGCAGGTCGTAGGCCGAATCGTTAACCCGCCGAACCTGGTCATAACCCGCCATAAGCTCGTCATACAGCGCAGCGGGCAGGTTACTCACCGTTCCAACCACAAACTGACAGTCGGGAAATTGACGCGTGGCCGCCAGCATAACGGGCAGCATGGCCACAATTTCCTGCCGCCTGCTGCCGGGTAGCAATGCCACTAATGGTCGACCGTCCATTCTCGTTCGCTGTCGAAAATCCGGGGCGGGCCGGAAGTCGGCGAGGGCATCGAGGAGCGGGTTACCCACGTAGTCCACCGCGTATTCATACTGGGCAAAAAAAGCTGTTTCGAAGGGCAGAATCGTAAACAGTCGGTCGACGGTGGCTTTGATACCGCGTGCCCGGCCCGGATTCCAGGCCCACACTTTGGGTGCAATATAATAGAACACGGGAATGCCATGCTTTTTAGCGAAGCGGGCCATGCGCAGGTTAAACCCGGCGTAGTCGATCAGAATGAGCACATCGGGGCGGTGGGCCAGCAAATCGGCCTGGCATTCGCGCATGATCCGGCGGATGGTGCCGAGGTTCTTGGCCACTTCCACGAAGCCCATAAACGCCATTTGTCGATAGTGCCGCACGAGTTGGGCACCGGCGGCTTCCATCTGCTCACCACCGTAGGCCCGGCAGCAGGCTTCGGGGTCGTGCCGACGGATGGCCCGGATCAGGTTGGCCCCGTGCAAATCGCCGGAGCGTTCGCCCGCAATGAAATAATAGGTCATATTTTTTTCGTCTCCCTTACCGTGGGTTCACTCGCCAAAGTAATCGACGAAATTTTTCGGGGTTTCGTAGAGCCGCAGCTGGTGCAGGCGGGCTTCGGTAAGGGGTGCCAGGGCGCGGTCGAGGATGGCCCAGATTTCCATAATAAAAATCTCGCAACTGGCCAGTTTGCCCTGCATGAAATCCACATCGAGGTTCAGGTTTTTATGGTCGACTTTCTCGATTATTTCCCGTTTAATAATGTCGCCCAGCAGTTTCAGGTCCATCACAAAACCCGTGTCGGGATTGGGTTCGCCTTTGACCGTTACGATCAGTTCGAAGTTATGGCCGTGCCAGTTAATGTTGGCACAGGGGCCAAAAACCTCCTTGTTTCGCTCTTCCGACCAGGCCGGATTATAGAGCCGGTGAGCCGCGTTGAAGTGCTCTATTCTGTTGATATAGACCATTTTTCTGGTTTAGAGTGGCGGTTGCCAGAAACGCCGGTGTCAGCACGAAACGCCAAAGGTACGAACTATCAGCCGGGGATGAAATGACCGACCGGAAGCCACCCAATATCCATGTCAGTCTCTCCGAATAGTCTAATTTAATCCCTGAATACCCTACTGATTTTATGTCCCTAAAAGCCGTAACTTTACACCCGCTTTTGCCAGCCAACACGCCAACGGGCTTTGAGTTATCCAGAAAACACGTTTACGACCACCACTTTATGATTATTGTTACGGGAGCCGCTGGTTTCATCGGGAGTTGCCTGATCGAAAAATTGAACCAGGAAAATTTCAATTTTATCATCGCTGTTGATGACTTCTCGCATCCCGAAAAAGAAGCAAACTTAACGGGCAAGCGCATTCAGGAGCGCGTGGAACGGGACGTTTTTTTCGATTGGCTCGACCAGAATTATCAGGAGGTCGAGTTTATTTTTCACATTGGTGCCCGCACGGATACGACCGAGTTTGACCGGCATATTTTTGAGCGTCTGAACGTGGAGTACTCCAAGCAAATCTGGCATCGCTGCATCAACTACCAGATTCCACTGGTCTATGCGTCTTCGGCGGCCACCTACGGCTTGGGCGAACTGGGCTACGACGACAACGAAAGCCTGATTCCGCAACTGACACCCCTGAATCCCTACGGCGACTCCAAAAACGAGTTCGACATCTGGGTACTCGAGCAAACACGCAAACCGTTTTTCTGGGCCGGCCTGAAGTTTTTCAATGTCTACGGCCCCAATGAGTACCACAAAGGCCGGATGGCATCGGTCATTTTACACGCTTACCGGCAAATCTGCAGTTCCGGCAGCATGAAACTGTTCCGGTCGCATAACCCCGATTTTGCCGACGGCGAGCAGATGCGCGACTTCGTCTACGTGAAAGACCTGGTAGAGGTTTGTTCTTTTCTGATGCACCACCGGCGGCATTCGGGCATCTATAACCTCGGCAGCGGCATTGCCCGCACCTTCCACGACCTGGCTACCAACACGTTTCACGCCCTGGGCATCGAACCGGCGATTAGTTTCGTTGATACGCCCGCCGACATCCGCGACAAGTATCAGTATTTCACGCAGGCCAACATGGCCAAACTTCGTTCCATTTGCTACGAGCGGCCTTTCCATACGCTGGAAGAAGGCATTTCTGATTACGTAGGAAATTATTTAAAGGCAGGAACGTATCTGTAAACGGTTCTCAACGGTTTGTCCCTTCGTGTGGGTGGGGTTGTGACTGACAAACCAAGCGTACTAAGAAGTGAGGTATGGAAGATAGACAGTTTACTTTTGAACAGATTGTTGGAAGTGAAGTAAAGATGGTTTCTGTTGACGCAGAAGATTTCGCCGATACGGATGCTTATAGATGGCTTTGGGAGCAGATGAAACAATTACCAGGAGTGAATTTTGATTTTGATTCCTTGCAGGACATTACCGGTGATGACAACGACCCTAAAATGGATGTAGTTGTTAAGGGTACGGCTTGGCGCATAGAGCTATCCAATAATATGGCTTTTTTTGATTTCAACTTTATTGAAAAACTGAATGAAATGATCGAGACACTCAGTCTAAGCCAAAACCGCTTTAGAAATGTTTCTCCTGAAGGAGTTGAGAACAACTACGGCTTCCTTAATATTGTGTTTTTACACGAAGACAACCTAAACAAGCTTGACGAGAACGGTTACGGTTTAGGAGGTGATAAGTGGTTCGGTTTGTGAACTTTTTTGATATGCACGGCCGCCCGTGGTGCTCATTGTTATTCCGTCTGCCTAACTTGCACAAAACCCAATGTTAGCGGCTGTTTTTATACGTCTTTTTCAATTTGTTCGTAAGTTAAAATTCTGCTTGCAAGTCTGTCAACCGTTTCATGAGAAAATCTACTTTTAGCTTGTCGTAAGTGAGCTATTAATGGGTTAATGTCAGTATCTTTTTCGACTATCAAATACTTTATGTCATCTGGCTGAAAATTAAGTCGTATGTGGCTTACCTTTTTGTTGAAACTTGACTTCTGTTGAGACGTTCTTATTTTGTCAATTGGTATAAAAGATAAAATGTCGTCTGTAATTGCTGGAACAAATCTCCATTCCCTTTCATTTGCAAATACATAATTAGGTTTTGTTTTCTTTCCTGGTCTAATTAGGTCTCCTTGATAGTTTTTTATGTAGCGTAAGGTATTAATCGTGTTATTGTATGCTGTTTCAAATTTTCCTGTTGTGTCATTGGTCTTTGCCACAAGAGTGAAAATTCCCTCAACTCCACTCATAAAGTTTCCTGTGAATAGACTTTCTTTACTTGCATACATAACAGGATTAAGTCCATTGCTTATTGCCCACGACTTTGTCATTCCAATACCAAATTTGCCGTATGTACCGATATTATTTTTAAGTTCAGAAAGTCTCAAGTCACTGAATGAAACCATTGGAACAGCAAATTCCTTCGTATTATTTCCACCAATTATTCTTTCTCTATCATATGAAACTTTGAATGTTTCATTCAGTATTGTATAAAGGCTCTGTTTCTTAGTAAAGTGAAATAGTATGTGTGGATAAAGTGCCATAGTTCTTTGTCGAAGTTTAGGTTGTCAGTCTGTAAAATAGCCGCTAACGAACAGGGCTTTGCGATGTTTGGGAATTTGAAAATAGTCCGCCCGGAACCGAAGCCCAATTGAAAAAATAAAGTTGAAGTTAACAACTAAAAGCCAAGTTGAAACTCGTCTGCCCGAACAAAAGCTGATAGTGAACAAAAAGCTGAGGATTTATTCGTCAGCCAGCATAGCAGCAAACCCAATGTTGTGCGTTCGTGCTATTGGTCTTGCAGGAAGCCTGAAATTGTCATGATTTTAGTCTCGCCAAATTTTATCAGGTCTAATAGGTCTTTGTCGCCTGTTAATAAAATGTCTGCATTGCCGTCAACAGATAATGAAAGTAAAAAATTGTCTTTTGTATCTCTACAAACTTCAATTTTGGTTTGAACTTTTATAAAGTCGGCATATTCTTCTATATTTTCGAGTATTTCTTCAATATCAGAAGCCGAAAAGAAACGTCTAAACTTTGGCCGTCTGGAAACCTCCAAAAACTCGTCAAGTAGTTCTTGGCTGAACACTAAAATGCAATGTCGTGAAAAAATAATTTCGTCAAATTTGGAAAAGTCCTTAGTGATTAAAAAGCTAATCCAGAGGTTAGTATCAATGATAATTCTACTAACTTTATTTTGCATAACGTTTGCTTCTTACCAACTCCACTTCGCTAGTTATTTCGTCAAATGTTGGTGCTGATTTTGCTTTTGAACGTAGCTTTTTCAAAACGCTTGCAAAGCCATTTTTTGAAGTGTCCTGAATGGCAATAAGCTTCAAGTCTGCTAAGTCTTTTAAAAGTCTTGCAGCTTTCGGATTCAATATGTCAATTCGCAGTGTATTCATGTCTCAAATTTAATAAAAAGAACTGAATATTCGATTTCCTCGTCGAACCGTAAGCTGTCACGAAGCATAACGTACAACATCTGTATTTACAAAAGTCCAAACCTTTTGGGGGTAAAGTTTCGTAAATATCCGCAGTATCTGCAAGTGCGTTGGCCCGTACCGGGTTAGGATGGCACAAACCCGGCTACGGATTTAAAGGTCAATATAAGGCATTTTTCGCTACATATCCAAATCATCCGGCGGCCTTTGTATCTGATCAAACCCTTTGGTTGTCAGGTACGTGTAAATTTCAGTGGCTCTTAGGCTATCTCCGTCCGGTGCAGTTCGAAGCTCAAACTAAGGAGTACCCGTGTTCGGGTAAATCGGGCCATCTCCTTTGAGCTGGGCCAAACACTGTACGACACGCCAGCCACCAGTTGGGCGCGGCTGGCGCAGGGTATCTTCATCCAGATTCTAAAAATACTGCACGGCTTGCTGAACGTATCTTTCTACACGATGTTCGGGCGCGGTCCCCGGAATGCCTTATCAACGGGTTGCATGCGGGTGAGTTGGCAGAAACGCGCCTGCTTTCCTGTTCGCCCATAGCAGCACCAGAGCAATCGTGCAAAAGATCGACTCGATCAGGAGCCATTGCCGCCCAAACGCCCCCAGTGCGCCCTCGGCAAATATCGTGACAGTGCGCGACAGGGCATAAAACCCCCAAAGCAGGCTTAAAAACGCCAATCCTTTCGGGACATCCCGCAACATCAGGTAAATCAGGCTGATAAACAACGTCAACCCCGCTCCGCCATACACGCCCCGGATCGAACTGAACGCATCGGTGTTGGTCAGCTTGACCCTAACCATGTCCATCACGGATTGGGGATCGGAAAAGGCCATGACGCTGACCGACAGCAGGGCCAGGGCCGATAGTAAGATAAACCCCTGACCCGCCCGTTTGACAATTGATTGCATTTGCATGTTCCTGATAGTTAGTACGATGCAAAGTTGAGCACCCACCGGCTACGCGTTGTTGGTATTTACCAGGATTTCAGGATTTGATGCTGTTGATGAATTTGCTGAAATTAGTCGGGTGAACGCCGATGTAATTCGCTAAATATTTGTGGGGGACTACCTGTAGAATATGGGGACTGCGTTGCAGTAATTTTCGGAATTTATCGGCTGAGGAATAGCATTGCAACTCTGCCAACCGTTCCAGTACGCCTGACAACGCCTGCGTGATACCCAGCCGAATCATGGTTTCCACTGACGGACTGCGTTGCATGACCGCCTGTAAGTCGGGAAAGGAAGCTCGTAGAAAAACGGAGGGTGTCAACGTTTCATAATAGTACCGGGCGGGCTGTTGCAACATCAGCGAATCGACCACGCCCCCAAACGAGGGGGCATACGAAAAGACCAGCGTAGCTTCCCGGCCTTGTTGGTCAAGATAATACACGCGCTGAACGCCTTCGACCACAAAATACAGGTACTTTTCCTGCTCGCCCGCTACCGTCAGCAGCGTCTTGTGCTTAGTAGAGAAGGGTTGCCAGACACCCGCAAAATTAGCCCAGTCCGACTCAGTGAGGGGATGAATGGCCTGAACAAGCTGCGCTAACTGGTGTAAAGGCATACTGGTAAACCCGGTTTTATTCATCATCTGCTTTTTGCTTCTCTAACCAACGCTACTGATGCCTTAACAGGTAGCGTTTAAACCAGTGCCAATTAAACAAACTGAACAAGCTACTGCCGGTAAGTTTCAATCCCAGAATACTTCGATAACTTCCCCTTTCAGGTCCACCGTCGTTTGTTTCTCGCCGGTTGCCCGGCGTAGGGTAAGCTGCCCGCCGGTTACTTTAAGGGCTTCCTGCTGCAGGACGTGGGTGGCATCTTTTTTGCGAAAAACCGACACCACCGACTCCGGCGTGTTTAGCCGTACGGTTACCGACCTGCCCACTGCTTTCATGGACCGGGCGGTGGCGGGCAGCGGCTGGTTTCTGAGCAAGGCAATGGCCCGCGATGCCTGTGGCACCCCGTAGCCAACGTAATTGTTGCCGTAGGGATACAGGTGCGACGATTTTTCGATGAGTTCCATCACCTGCTTGTTGCTCAGTTCGGGGTTGGCCTGCATCACGCAGGCGGCAAAACCCGTGATGACCGGTGCCGACAGGGAAGTGCCATACAGCGAAAAACACGACACATTGGGCTTCAGATACGGTAAACTTTCGGGGCCGATACTGCTGTAGCCAATCCGATTCCAGAGTTTGGCGTTGGTGGCCCCAATGGCCAGCACGCCCTGCGCGTCGGCGGGGGTGCTGATGATGCGCCACGACCGGTCGTCGCCTTCGTTGCCAGCCGAAACAATGACCAGAATGCCTTTTTTGTCGGCGGCAATCTGCGCAGCCCGGCTAATGAGGCTGGTGTGGCCATCCATCTGACTCGGCGCGTAATTGTCTTTTGGGTTGCTCATGCCTTTGGCGTAGCCCAGCGAGGTGTTGATAAGCCGGACACCGAGGCTGTCCATCCACTCCATAGCGGCCACCCAGTTATCTTCTTCTCCCCGGTATTCACGGTTTCCCTGATCGGTACGGGCGAGGTAAAAACGGGCATCGGTGGCCAGGCCATACTGCACATTTTCTTTTGGGTCGTTGCCCGAGATAGCCGCCAGCACCTCGGTACCGTGGAAATCGGACCCGCTCTCGAGGGTGCGAAACAGGTCGCCGTGGGTCTTTTTATCATTCACGTAATCACGCACCTGAGCCACGCCCTGCCGGGCAAACACGTGCCGGAGTGCCCCCACCGAATCGGCCCCGAAAAACCCCGCGTCGATGACACCGATGGTTACAAACCGCCCCGTCAGTCCGGCACGGGCAAAATCCGGGGCCTGAATCTGGGTCATCACCGGGGCCAGCAGGGGATTGACCCCACCCGGTTTGTTCGACCCCCCAAGCGAGGTAACGATAATGGCGGGGTCCAGGGCCTGAATCTGGGTCACAAAAGGCAATGCCCGTACCCGCGCATACTGGGCTGCCGACAGCCGCGCCGACACCGCGTTGAGCCAGCGCGACTGACAACGGGGCTGTACACCGGCCTGCCGCAGCTGATGCAGATAAGCCGCCGATACGGGCCGGTCGCTGTCGTCGATGGCAATGTGCTGACGCTGCCGCCGGTCCATGGCTGCGGGCGACAGGGCGGGCGCAGCCATAGGATTCTTGGCATCCAGCAAAATCCAGTATGTTTTGGGGCTC